>JAFQAU010000154.1 GCA_017399885.1 Lachnospiraceae bacterium | reverse complement strand
TGTCTGCCCCATCCCATACGCCTGATAGGTAGTTTGATAAGCGGTTTAGAAAAGAAGCTTTTGGACGGGGAGATAGAGAAAGACCATAAAAAGGAATTAAAAAAAGGAGTATTGTTAGTTTTTCTGGTGCTTTTTATAACCCTTAGTGTAACGGCGATGCTTACAGTTGGAGTTTATTACATTCATCCCTATTTGGGTGTTTTGGTAGAGACTATTATGACCTATCAGATTTTGGCAACCAAATGTCTGAAGGTGGAGAGCATGAAGGTTTATCATTGTTTACAGGCAGAAGGGTTGGAAGCGGCAAAAAAGGCTGTTTCTATGATTGTGGGCAGAGATACGTCCGTTTTAGACGAGGAAGGTGTTGCCAAGGCGGCCATAGAAACTGTAGCAGAAAATACTTCCGATGGTGTGATAGCTCCCATGCTGTACACTGTATTAGGAGGTCCCATATTAGGTTTTTTCTATAAGGCTGTGAATACCATGGATTCTATGGTGGGATATAAGAATCAGAAGTATCTGTATTTTGGGAGAGCAGCAGCCAAGTTGGATGACGTGGTTAATTACATACCAGCCAGAATCAGTGCCTATCTTATGATATGTGCAGCTTTTACAGGTGGTAAAGGTTATAGTGGCAGACAGGCCTATAAAATATATAAGCGGGATAATCGAAAGCATGACAGTCCTAATTCTGCACAGACGGAATCGGTATGTGCCGGAGCCTTGGGAATCCGGTTGGCAGGGGATGCCAGTTATTTTGGAAAAATAGTAAAAAAACCATTTATAGGTGACGCACTTAGATGCGTAGAGCATGAGGATATAAAGAGAGTGAATAAGTTAATGTATTTGACTGCGTGGTTGTGTGAAATGATTTGTTTAACACTGATGGTGATTTTGAGTTGTTTATAGAAGGGAAGTGAGTGACTGTTGCAGAGCATACATGGTGGAGATATTTATACAAATAAAGTGAAATTGGACTTTTCTGTAAATGTGAACCCTCTTGGAATACCCAAAGGGGTAGAAGATGCAATGTATCAGGCAGTGGTACGATGTCAGCAATATCCGGATATACGAGCACTTGAATTGAAAGAAGCAGTGGCAAAGCAGTTGGCTGTTCCAAAAGAATATTTACTATTTGGAAATGGTGCCTCAGAAGTTTTTATGGGGATTATGCATACTATTAAGCCACGGAAAGTTTTGATTCCCATACCTAGTTTTTACGGATATCAATATGTGACAGAAGCGGTAGAAAGTGAAATCAGTTATTATTTTATGGAGAAAAAAAATTCCTTTTTGCCGGGCAAAGAGTTATTTATGATGTTGACAGAAGACATAGACATTCTCTTTTTGGCGCATCCAAACAATCCAACGGGAAAACGACTGGAGCGTGACTATCTGAGAGAAGTGCTTGATATATGCAGGGATAAAGGCATCTATGTGGTTTTGGATGAGTGTTTTATATCTTTTTGTGAAGGGAATGCTTCCTTTGTATCTGAGATAGAGGAATACCCGAATTTGCTTTTAGTACAGGCTTTCACAAAAATATATGCGATTCCCGGAGTAAGACTGGGATTTTTGGTTAGCAGTAATAAAGGATTCATTCAGAAAATTGCAAACCAGCTTCCGGAGTGGAATTTATCTGTTTTTGCACAGGAGGCAGGAATAGCATGTGTAAAGGAAAAGATATTTGTAGAACAAACAGTAGAGTATGTGCAAAAGGAGAGAGTATTTCTATCTAAGCAACTGCAAAAGATGGGACTGGAAGTATTTGCAGGAGAGGGAAATTTTGTTTTGATTTATACGCAAGTGCCTCTGTATGAGTTATTACTGGAAAGAGGAATTTTGATAAGAGATTGTCAGAACTTTAAAGGCTTATCAAAGGGATATTATCGAATCGCTGTAAAAAGCAGGGAAGATAACATAATATTATTAAGAGAGATAGGTGAATGTCTTGCATAATATAGAACGTTTATTGCCGGAAGAAATTGAAAAGAGAAGTTTTGAGATTATTTCTAAGGAGTTGGAAGAGCATGGGATAGAAATACCAAAAGAGCAGGAAATGGTGACGAAAAGAGTCATTCATACCAGTGCGGATTTTGATTACACAAAGACCCTTGTGTTTTCTAAAAACGCAGTACAGATTGCAAAAGGGTTAATAATAAATGGTGCGGATATTGTGACAGATACGAACATGGCATTAGCAGGAGTCAATAAGAAAGCTTTGGCAAGATTTGGTGGAGAGGCACATTGTTTTATGGCAGATGCGGAGGTTGCACGAATAGCAAAGAAGAGAGGAACTACTCGTGCAGCGGTTAGTATGGAGATGGCTTTCATGCTAGATAAGCCTGTGATTTTTGCCATTGGTAATGCTCCTACTGCATTGATTCAGTTATATGAGATGATGAGGGAAGGAACATGGAAGCCGGCATTTATTATCGGTGTGCCAGTGGGCTTTGTGAATGTGGAAGCAGCCAAGGAATTAATCATAGGAACAGATGTACCACATATTGTGAACCGGGGAAGAAAAGGCGGTAGTAATGTGGCAGCAGCAATCTGTAATGCTTTGCTGTACGAATTGGGCAGAGATTAGGAAGTGCAAGGTGTTGGAGGAAGGTTATGCGATATGGCTTTACAACCGGAAGCTGTGCGGCGGCAGCATCAAAAGCGGCGGCATATATGCTATTAACCGGAAAGAGAAAAACAGAAATTACCATAGAAACGCCCAAAGGAATCCACTATACAGCGCAGCTTATTGATATTGTCAGGAGTGAGAAGGAAGTAAGCTGTGCAGTGGAAAAAGACGGCGGCGATGATCCTGATATTACCACAGGGGCATTGATTTATGCAAAAGTCTCCTATGGTGTTTTATCTTTGGAAGAAAAGCAGGGGTATCCGCAAATTGTAATAGATGGAGGGATTGGGGTAGGAAGAGTTACGAAACCCGGCCTGGACCAGCCTGTAGGAAATGCTGCAATTAATCATGTGCCCAGAGAAATGATAGAAAAAGAAGTTTTACAGGTATGTTCTCTGGTGGATTACAAGGGCAGTCTTATGGTGGAGATTTTTGTTCCTGAGGGAGAATGTTTGGCAGAGCATACTTTTAATCCGAGACTTGGAATTGTGGGCGGTATATCCATACTGGGAACCAGTGGAATTGTAGAACCCATGAGTAATCAGGCGATTCTAGATACTATCAAAGTAGAGTTAAACCAGAGAAAAGCACAAGGTTTTGATTATGTAGTGGTTTCTCCGGGAAATTATGGACTGGATTTTATGAAGAAAACCTATGGATATGATTTGGACAAAAGCGTAAAGTGCAGTAACTTTATTGGAGATACCATTGATATGGCAATGGAATTAGGTTTTCAAAAAATGTTACTTACTGGTCATATCGGAAAACTAATTAAGGTGTCCGGAGGTATCATGAACACCCATTCTAAAGAAGGGGATTGCAGGATGGAACTGCTTGTGTCATCAGCCGTAAAATGTGGGGTAGAAGTAAAATATCTGAAACAGATACTGGAATGTGTAACTACGGAAGAAGCAGTACGCATTTTAGCTGAGTGTGGAAAGAGGCAGGAAGTAATGGATTATGCGATGGAACGTATTTATTACTATTTAAATAAACGGACAAAAGGAAAAATGAAGATAGATTGTATTATGTATGCCAATGAATTTGGAGAATTGGCAAAGAGTAAGGAGGCAGCAGAATGGTTTTCTTTGTTGGAGCAGGAACAGGAGCAGCAGATTTAATAACAGTAAGAGGAATGCGTTTGCTTAAGCAGGCAGATGTGATTATTTATGCAGGTTCTTTGGTGAATCCGGAATTTCTACACTATGCAAAGGCTGAGTGTGAAATTTATAATAGTGCCAAGCTGACCTTGGATGAAGTGATTGATATTATGCAGAAAGGAGAAGTACAGAATAAAAGGATTGTGCGGTTGCATACTGGTGATCCCAGCATTTATGGAGCAGTGAGAGAGCAAATGGATGAATTAGACAAATTAGGCATTGCTTATGAAAGTTGTCCGGGAGTCAGTGCTTGTTTCGGAGCTGCTGCATCTCTTAATTTGGAGTATACCCTGCCGGAGGTTTCACAGTCTTTAATCATTACCCGAATGGAAGGAAAAACCAAGGTACCGGACAAAGAGAGTATCGAAAGCTTTGCAGCGCATCAGACATCTATGGCAATTTATTTAAGCACGGGAATGTTGGGGGAGCTAAGCAAGAGACTGATAGTAGGTGGTTACCGAAAGGATACTCCAGCAGCAATTGTGTATAAGGCAACCTGGCCGGAGGAAGAAAGCTATATTTGTACAATTGAGAGTTTGGAAGAAACGGCGGTGGCACATGGTATCACAAAAACAGCACTGATATTGGTGGGAAATGTAATCGCACATCGGGGATATGAAAAGTCTAGATTGTATGCCCCCGATTTTTCTACAGAATTTAGACAGGCAAAGGAATAGTTTTATGGATATTAGAATTATTAGCTTTACAGAAAAAGGAATAAGGTTGTCGCAAAGAGTAGCAGAGGTTCTGAGTGATGACAATGTAGTACTTTTTACAAAATGCCCTGTGGCAAAAGAGAATAACAATCTGCCTATGATACGATATGTGGAAGAAAATATGGTGGAGTGGGCAGGAAAACAGATGTCAGAAAAGCATACGTTACTGTTTATTGGAGCCTGTGGGATTGCAGTCAGAGCAATTGCACCGTGTGTTGTGGATAAATTGCAGGATAGTGCTGTTCTAGTAATGGATGAGGGAGGAAATTATATTATTCCAATTCTTTCCGGGCATGTAGGAGGAGCCAATGAAATTGCGGTAAAGATTGCTACAGAAATAGGTGCTATCCCTGTAATTACAACGGCAACGGATATAAACGGTAAATTTGCAGTGGATTTATTTGCGAAAAGAAATGGGTTACATATTGAAAATAAAGATGGAATTGCAAAGGTGTCTTCCAAAGTGTTAGCTGGAAAAGAGATTCACTTGGCAGTAGAGCAAGGACATTTGGATGAGAATATCAGTATACCAGAAGCGATTGTTTTTTCAGAGTTTCAAATTATGGCAGACCGGACAGCAGATGTAGTAATCACCACAAAAGCTGGAGTAGAGGGAGCATTATTAACCTTAAAACCGAAAGAATATATGATTGGCATAGGATGTAAAAGAGGAAAAGAAGAAGAGAAAATAAATCAGTTTATCTTGAAGAATCTGGATGATTTAGGGATTTCTGTAGAGCAGATTATGGCAGTGGTGTCCATAGATAAGAAAAAGGATGAGGCAGGATTGGTTGCATGGTGCAGGAAAAGACAAATTCCTTTTTGGACTTATACTGCGGAGCAGTTACAGCAGATTAATGGTAAGTTTAGTGCTTCTAACTTTGTAAGGGAGCAGGTAGGGGTGTATAATGTGTGCGAACGGGCGGCACTTTTGGCTTGTCAAGATGGTGGTAGCCTTGTATATAAAAAGCATGCAGAGGATGGTATGACCATTGCCATTGCGAAAAGAGAATGGAGGGTTGGGTTTGATGAAAAGTAAGATATATATTATAGGAATGGGTCCGGGAAAAGAAGAGATGATGACAGGAGAAGCAATTTGGGCATTGGAGAATTCTGATGTTATCATCGGCTATACCCTTTATGTGAAGTTGTTAGGGGAGCGTTTTGCCGGAAAAGAAATGCTGACTACACCCATGCGGCAGGAAACTGAGCGTTGCAGATTATGCTTTGAAGAAGCGGCTAAAGGAAAGCAGGTAGCATTGATTTGTAGCGGCGATGCAGGAATTTATGGGTTGGCATCCTTAATGTATGAGATGGGAAAAGAATACCCGGAAACGGAGCTTATTGTAATTCCTGGTATTACTGCAGCGAGTAGTGGAGCAGCAGCTTTGGGTGCACCACTGAACCATGATTTCTGTGTGATTAGTTTAAGTGATTTGCTGACACCTTGGGAGAAAATAGAAAAACGGCTGATAGCTGTGGCGGAAGGCGATTTTGCCATAGCAATTTATAATCCATCCAGTCATAAAAGAAAAGATAATTTAATGCGAGCCTGCGATATTCTGCTTCGTGTGATAGAGGAGGATAGACCTTGCGGATATGTGGAGAATATTGGCAGGGAAGGGACAAGGGCAGTAACTTGTACCTTGAAGGAATTAAGAGAAACACAGGTGAATATGTTTACCACGGTTTTTATAGGCAATTCCGGTTCAGAGTTTGTAAACGGAAAACTGATTACGAAACGAGGTTACCAAATGGAACAAAAAATTCCATCTTTTGATGAGAGTGCGTGCTGAAGCACGCGGAAAGGTGTAAATTTGAAGGAAATATTGATATTTGCAGGAACAACGGAAGGTAGAGAATTGTCGGAGTATTTGGCGATGGCAGGAATCGCACATACCCTATGCGTAGCTACGGAATATGGGGAAATTGTACTAAAGGAGCATCCCCTTGTAAAAGTCCATAAAGGCAGGATGAATCAAGAGGAAATAGAGGTTTATATTGAGGCTGGCAATTTTGGTGCAGTGGTGGATGCAACCCATCCATATGCGGAAATGGTAACACAGAATATCAAAAATGCCATACAGGATATAGATATTCCTTGTTTGCGTTTAAAGAGAGAAAGCAATGTAACTAGCTCTTATGAAATAATACATTATTTTAAAGATAGTGTTTCCTGTGCCAAGGCTTTAGAAAAAATAGACGGAAATATTTTACTTACAACAGGTAGCAAGGAACTTTCAGTTTTTGCTAAGTTTATTGACAGAAAGGAAAGACTGTATGTGCGGGTTTTACCGGGAATAGAGAGCTTGCAGCTTTGTATGGATTGTGGAATTGTAGGCAAGCAAATTTTAGCGTTGCAGGGACCTTTCACTACACAGATGAATGAAGCGATGCTTAGGCAGTATCAGATAAAGTGTCTGGTGACAAAGGCAAGCGGAAATGCCGGAGGCTATCAGGAAAAACTGGATGCGGCACAAAATCTGGGTATTCCGGTATTTGTTATTGGATGCCCGGCGGAACAGGAAAGCTATACTTTTGAAGAAGTGTGTGAGCAACTGAAAATGATTTGTGGTCAGGGAATTAAGAGAAAAGTCGAATTTCAAATAACCCTTGCTGGTGTTGGCATGGGGAATTCCTGGTGTCTTACGAAAGAGGTTGAAAAGGCAATCGCAGAAGCAGATATTTTGCTTGGAGCAAGCAGAATGATTGCCGTGTATCAGCCCAAAATAGAGAAGAAGCCATATTATACCGCAGAGCAGATTATTCCCTATTTGGAGAAAATGCCAAAAGTGACAGGTGGCAGGGATGACAAAAAAGTTGTGATACTTTTTTCCGGAGATACCGGTTTTTATAGTGGCTGTCAAAAGTTATATGACGCATTGCTAAGGGCGGTAAATGAAGGCAGATTGCAGGCGAGAGTTACTGTTATGCCAGGAATTTCTTCCGTTGCTTATTTGGCCGCTTGTATGGGGGAGAATTATCAGGATGCAGCAATTTGTAGTATGCATGGGAAAGAATTGTCTAATTTGGCAAAAAAAATTCGCATGGGAAAGAAGATTTTTTTGTTAATGTCGGGACTGAAAGACATTCATAAACTGGGAAAGCTATTGCTGGATGCCGGATTGATAGAGTGTACGGTGGTAGTTGGATATCAGTTGTCATACCCGGAACAACGGATTATGGAACTGAATCCGGAGGAATGTATGAAATTACAGGAGGATGGTTTGTATACCTGCTGTATTAAAAATCCAAAGCCTGAAAGAAAAATGCTGACTCATGGAAAGGCAAATGGGGAATTTATACGGGATAAAGTTCCTATGACCAAAGAAGAGGTAAGAGAAGTAAGTATCTGCAAGTTAAAATTGTATGAGGGTGCGGTGATATATGACATCGGAAGCGGGACAGGTTCCATTGCGGTGGAGATTGCTGGACTTTCTGATGAGATTAAGGTGTTTGCGGTAGAGCACAAGGCGGAGGCGGTTTCTTTGATTGCCAGTAATAAAGAAAAGTTTCAGTTGGATAATATAGAAATTGTTTCAACCAAAGCACCAGAAGGCTTGAAGGAACTACCGACTCCCACGCATGCATTTATCGGTGGTAGCGGTGGGAGAATGAAAGAAATTCTTTCTGCGTTATATCAAAAGAATTCTCAAATGCGTGTCGTAATCAATGCAATTAGTATGGAAACAATTTGTGAAATTAAAGAGGCTTTATCCACGTTTTCTATTCAAAATGAGGATGTGGTACAAATGCAGGTAAGCAGGGCAAAACATGTTGGAGCGTATCATTTGATGCAGGCGGAAAATCCGGTGTGGATTTGTGCATTTGATTTTAGCGGATAAAAAGTAGTATGAGAGTTTATAGAGATTAAGTGTTGTAAAGGAGTGGTGTCAGAAGTGAAATTGAATAGAATTATGATTGCTGCACCAAAGAGTGGAAGCGGGAAGACAACCATTACCTGTGGTCTGCTACAGGCTTTTAAGGATGTAGGGAAAAAAGTAATTTCCTATAAATGTGGACCGGACTACATTGATCCGATGTTCCATCAAAAAGTAATAGATGTTCCTGCTAAAAATCTGGATACGTTTTTTACTGATGAGGAGACAACACGAAAGCTATTCTTGAAAAACAGAAAAGAAGATGAGTTTGCCATACTGGAAGGTGTTATGGGGATTTTTGATGGGCTGGGCGGTATTAGGGAAGAGGGTTCTTCGTATCATCTGGCTAAGGTTACCAAAACACCTATTATTTTGGTAGTAGATGCCAAAGGGATGGGGCGTTCTGTAATTTCTTTGATTGCTGGTTTTTTAGCCTATGATAAGGAACAACTTATCAAAGGTATTATCTTAAACAGAATGTCTAAGTCCTATTATGAAATGATAAAGCCGTTGATAGAACAGGAATTATCAATAGATGTTGTGGGATATTTTCCTGACTGTAAAGAGTTTTATGTAGGAAGTAGGCATTTGGGATTGATGATGCCGGATGAGATAGTAGATATTAGAGAACAATTGCAAAAAAGTTCAGGGGAATTACAAAAAACGGTTTCTTTAGAAGCAGTACTTCAAATAGCAGAAGATGCAGAGGAATTAGAAGTGTATCCTGTGATTACAGATGTGGAAGTATGTGTTGCGGATAGTGCAAACAGATCTGTGATTGCAGTGGCAAAGGATGAAGCATTTTGCTTTTATTATGAGGATAATCTGCATTTATTGGAAGAATGTGGTGCAAAATTAGAGTATTTTTCTCCCCTTCATGATAATACTTTGCCAGATGGATGTTGTGGAATTCTGCTTGGTGGAGGTTATCCGGAACTGTATGCAGATAAACTCAGCCAAAATGTAACTATGCTTCATGCAATTAAAAAGGCAGCAGAAAGTAATATGCCTATTGTTGCGGAATGTGGTGGGTTTATGTATCTTCATTCAGTTATTGTGGATAAAGAAGACAGGTCGTATACCCTAACGGAAGTTTTGCCAGCAAAATGTTACAATACAGGGAGGTTGGTTCGTTTCGGATACATAGAATTGGAAGGAGGAAATGGTGATTTCTTGCCGAAAGGAGATCGAATACGGGGACATGAATTTCATTATTATGACAGTGAGGATAATGGGGCAGATTGTCAGGCGATAAAGCCGGTTACGGGAAGAGTATATTCTTGTGTAATTGCAAAGCATAACTGTTTTGTTGGATTTCCGCATTTATATTATCCATCTAATCCAATATTTGCAGAAAATTTCGTGAAGAGGGCTAGAGAATACAAGGAAAGGAAGGAATTATAAAATGGAAAATTCGCATCGTTTTTTTGAAAATAAAGAATGTAAATACTTTCCTTGTCATGAAGGGGTGGATGAGTTCAATTGTCTGTTTTGTTATTGTCCGTTGTATCATTTAGAGAATTGTCCGGGAAACCCGATTTACAAGGAGAAGGGAGACGGAAAGATAAAAGTGTGTAAAAATTGTACATTTCCTCATCAGTCTGAGAATTATGATGTGGTGATAGAGCTGGTAAAGAACAAAGTGTAGGTAAATTATTCCTATACTATGTTCAATTTTCCAGCAATTTCTGATGTTTTCTAATGTTCATTTATCTGTAAAACCTTCCTTGTATATTCATATTCATTTTTTTGCAACTTTTTCAAAAACACTTCCGTAAAACTACCTTGAAATCTCCTATAAGTGAGAGAGTAATAGCTTTTGATAAGAAACAATTACTTTTGAAGAGAAATGGTATGAGCATAGCTATTATGATACACCACGAACGAGTGTTTTGTAAATTTTTGGAGAAAAATGAAAGTTTGTTAGGGGTTCGCATTAGAAACTAGATTTTGGGGAGGTAGAAGAATGAAGCACAGGAGAGTGAGATGGTTTATTAGTGGTGCAAACAACATGGCAAAACTCCTAAACAGACGAGAAAATGATGAACTCATTGAGACAATAGACAGATATACCGATGGATTTGTAATGACTATGGAAATGCAAAAAGTAATGACAAATTTAACGGCAGCAAAGACACCAAAACGAGATGGAAAAGGTTCCAAATATGTGGATGTATTGAATCATCAGGTGCCAACAATTACTTGACACAAACAGGTGGATTTGTTAGTTGAAAAAATGGTAAGTTTGTGGTATGCTAAAAAAGTATATCTATGCTTAACTTTTTGGTTTGCTATACAAATCACAAAGGATTGATAGACATGGGTAAATCATTAAATGGTAAAAAACCAATAGAAGGATTTTGAGGATTTGGTATTCGTTACCAAGAACAACAGACATACAACGCAGTTTTTTGTTATCGAGTGTATAGAAGGTACAATGAAAAGAATACATAAGAATATCCCTAACTTAGTTTTTGAGAAGTTCACACCACATTGCTTCAGACATACATTTGCGACAAGATAGCTTGAAGCAGGAGTACCATTAAAGACAGTATCAGCTATGCTAGGTCATGTGCAGTTGCAGTTGACAACGGATTTATATATGCACGTTACGCAAGACTCGTTATTTAAAGGATTTGAATTGTATGAGAAAGCAAGGCAGGGAGGGTAAAAGCAAATTGGTACAGTAGCACTAAAATTGAGAATTACAAATGCCTAAGAATGGCTTAAAATACAGGAGGTTTTAATAAAATGGAACAGTATAAGAAAGAATTTATTGAATTTATGGTGGATTGTAATGTATTAAAATTTGGAGATTTTGTAACAAAGAGTGGGAGAAAGACTCCATTCTTTATTAATACTGGATTTTATCGTACAGGCTCACAATTAAAAAAGTTAGGTGAGTACTATGCAAAGGCAATTGAAAGTAGTTTTGGAACAGATTTTGATTTGTTATTTGGACCTGCTTATAAGGGAATACCATTAACGGTAACAGCATCTATGGCTTTTTCAGATATGTATGGTAAAGATATTAAATATTGTTCCAATAGAAAAGAGGTAAAGGATCATGGGGATAAAGGAATCCTTCTTGGTAGTCCAATTGATCCAACAGACAAAGTAATCATTATTGAAGATGTAACAACAGCTGGAACTTCTATTAAGGAGACTATGCCAATTATTAAAGCACAAGGTGATGTAAATGTTTTAGGTTTGGTGGTTAGTGTTGACCGTATGGAACGTGGACAGGGTGAGAAAAATGCTTTAGTAGAAATCCAAGAAAACTATGGAATGAAGACTACAGCAATTGTAACCATGGCTGAGGTAGTGGAACATTTACATAATAAACCGTATAAGGGACAGGTTATTATTGATGATACTATTAAAGCTGCTATAGATGCTTATTATGAACAATATGGAGCAAAAAATTAAGTGACTTTTAGAGCGAAATACATTTGTAAGAAAAAGGGGGCTTAATAATGGAAGAACGAGTATATCGAGTTATGAAATCTATCGGTATAGGTAATTTGGTGCTTGGAATTTTAATTATGGTATTTGGTATTGCAAGTGGTATTGCTGTAATTGTGAATGGGGCAAGATTAATTCAAAAAAAATCAGATTTAACGTTTTAATGAAAGTGTGTTGCATAAATGAAGCTTTATAAAAGGTTTGCAAGTCTTCAAAAAATTAAATAAAAAATGAATAAAACCTCGTTTCCTGGGAAGAATAGTAAAAAAAGGAAATGAGGTTTTGTTATATGTATGAAGACACAATAGAATTATTAAAAGAATGTAATTCAGGCTGTAAGTCAGCTACTAATAGTATGGAACAGGTATATGATTTTTTGAAAGAGGGAAAGTTAAAAGAAACCATAAAAAAATATAATAAAAAGCATATTGAGTTAGGCGATAAATGTCATGCATTATTAAATAAAGAGAATGAGTCGGAAAAAGATCCGGATAAAATAGCTAAAGTATTTTCTTGGATAAGTACGGAAGTAAAGCTAATGGTAAATGATGCGGAATCAAAAATCGCAGATCTTATGGTAGATGGTTGCAATATGGGAATTAAATCTCTTAGTAAATATCGCAATAAATACAAGGGAGCTTCCAAAGAAAGCATAGAAATTGTAGAGGAGTTAATTGAAATAGAAGAGGATTTTATGAAGGAATTGTTAGTGTATTTATAAGATAGAATAAATAAAAAGGGCATTGCATGAAGAACAATAGAATAAAGTGATTGTCTTCGTGCTACACCCTTTTTGGTATAAAATAAAGTACTACGAAATATTCATGTAAGGAATATCCGTTATGCAGTGATTAAATCATCTTCTGTTTCAACGGTTGGTAGAATAAGAATGTGTACTTTTTCAATTCGATTCTTTTCTATTGCGGCAACCTTATATTTGACATTTTGCTCTATTACAGTTTCTCCTTCTTCCGGAAGGTGTTCCAATAAGTTTATGATATGACCTGCAATAGAATCATAATCGTCAGATTCTAAGTTTAAACCGATGGTTTCGTTGATTTCATCTAGTTTAGCAGTACCATTTGCAATGAATTCTGTATCGCTTATCTTTTGGATTACATCCTCTTCATTTTGATCGTATTCATCACGAATCTCCCCAACGATTTCTTCTAATAAATCTTCTACAGTAATCAATCCTGCTGTAGCACCATATTCGTCAAGTACAATTGCCAATGCAATGGAGTCTTTTCGCATTTCGTTTAATAATTCAGAAGTCTTTTTGAATTCATAAGTAAAAAAAGGTTCTCTCATTATTTTTGAAATAGAAAAATCTTCTTTTTTTCCACGATAGAAGAAGACATCTTTTAGGTTTATAATACCAACAATATCATCTTTGGATTCCCCATAAACAGGCAATCTGGAAAATTTATCTGCATCAAATACTTCCACTAACTCATCGTAAGTTGCATCTTCTTTGATGTAGCTCAGGTCTATTCTTGGAATCATAACATCCTTAGCAACGGAATCACCAAAATCCACTACATTGGTAATCATCTTTCTTTCTTCGCTCTCTATTACACCCTCTTCATGGCTGACTTCAACAATGGTAAGTAGCTCGCTTTCTGTAATGGAAGCTCCCTTCTTAGTTGGATCAATTCTGAGAATAAAAAGTAATCCATTGGCCATTTTGTTAACAATAAAAATAACAGGTGTTAATAACTGGGTAAGAAAATAAATAATATTACCATACGCCAAAGAAATACTAGTAGAGTGTATGGTCGCCAAAGTTTTAGGTGTTATCTCTCCAAAGATTAATATAAAAACAGTCAATATACCTGTTCCCACACCAATAATAAGACTAGCTTGATCCTCTAAACCTGCATTTTTACATATGTTTGTCATTAAAGTAGTGGTCAGTGATGAAGCAGTTAAGTTTACGATATTATTTCCAATTAAAATTGCGCTAAGCAGCTTTGATGGATTATTAGTGAGTTTTTCTACTATTTTTGCCTTTTTATTGCCTTCTTCAACCATAGATTTAATACGCATTTTATTCACTGTGGTGAGTGCGGTTTCTGCGGAAGAAAAGAATGCAGAAAGCAAAAGTAATACTATTATAATAATCAGTTGCGGAACATCATTCGGGTCCAAAAAATCATCTCCTCTTAATTATGTGGGATTGGACTATCCCAAAGTTAATTATTTTTATTGTTTACATAAAAAGTGCTACACGATTTATATGATACAACAGGAATGGTTATATTGTCAATAGAACTGCGTGTCCTTGTCGAGTGCTTTTATTTTATAGAAAACAGGAAAACTTCTATAATGAAAGAAGCCCCTCGCCTTAAAATAGGCTCATGGGGCTATAATATTATAAATCATAGAATTGGTTTTATTAAAGTATATATTTAATCTTCATCGTCATCCTGAATACTTAGGACTTGGCGTTTACGAGCTAGTTCATCACTATCTAAATATTCATCATAGGTTGTAATCTTATCAATTAGGCCATTTGGTGTAATCTCCATAATTCTGTTTGCAATGGTCTGAATAAATTG
This sequence comes from Lachnospiraceae bacterium, assembly GCA_017399885.1. Taxonomy (GTDB): domain Bacteria; phylum Bacillota; class Clostridia; order Lachnospirales; family Lachnospiraceae; genus CAG-411. Next base: position 9,287 of record JAFQAU010000154.1, on the reverse strand, counting down.
GTGATCCTGAGAAGTAAATAGTACCACACCAGGAAATTTAATTAAACCATTATTAAGAGCTGTAATGGATTCCATATCTAAGTGGTTGGTTGGTTCGTCCATAATCAAAACGTTGGAAGCCATAATCATCATTTTAGATAGCATTACACGTACCTTTTCTCCACCTGAAAGAACTTTAACCTTTTTAACACCTTCTTCGCCAGAGAATAACATACGTCCTAGGAACCCACGAACATAAGTAACATCCTTTTCAGGAGAGAATTGCATTAACCAATCTACAATAATTTCATCTCCAGAGAAGTCCTTTGTATTATCTTTAGGGAAATAAGAACTGCTTGTAGTAACACCCCATTTGTAACTTCCCTCATCAGGTTCCATTTCTCCTGCTAAAATCTTAAATAAAGTAGTAGTAGCTGCAGTGTTTCCACCAACAAATGCTACTTTATCATCACGATTGATAATAAATGAAATATCATCTAAAACTTTTACCCCATCAATGGTTTTAGAAAGATGTTCAACAGTTAACACTTCATTTCCGATTTCCCTTTGTGGACGGAAATCAATATATGGGTACTTACGACTAGAAGGGCGAATATCATCTAATTCAATTTTTTCTAATGCACGCTTTCTTGATGTAGCCTGTTTAGACTTAGAAGCATTAGCACTAAAACGTTGAATAAATTCTTGTAATTCTTTAATCTTTTCTTCTTTTTTCTTGTTTGCTTCCTTCATTTGTTTAATCATTAACTGGCTTGATTCATACCAGAAATCGTAGTTTCCGGCATAAAGTTGAATTTTAGCATAGTCAATGTCTGCAATATGAGTACATACTTTATTGAGGAAATAACGGTCATGAGAGACTACAATAACAGTGTTCTCAAAGTTGATTAAGAATTCTTCTAACCAACGAATGGCATCTAAATCCAAGTGGTTAGTTGGCTCGTCAAGTAACAAAATATCAGGATTACCAAATAGAGCCTGAGCTAATAAAACTTTTACCTTCTCACCACCATTTAGGTCCTTCATAAGACTATAATGTAAATCTGTTTCGATACCTAGTCCATTTAATAAGGTTGCAGCATCAGATTCCGCTTCCCAACCATTTAGAGAAGCAAATTCTCCCTCCAACTCGCTGGCAAGAATACCATCTTCTTCAGTAAAATCTTCCTTTGCGTAGATTGCGTCTTTTTGTTTCATAATGTCATAAAGACGTTGATTTCCCATAATAACAGTATCCAAAACATTAAATTCATCATATTTAAAGTGATCCTGTTTTAAGAATGAAAGACGTTGTCCAGGAGTGATGACTACTTCTCCCTTGGAAGGCTCAATTTCACCAGTAAGTATTTTTAAAAATGTAGATTTTCCAGCTCCATTTGCACCAATTAGACCATAACAATTTCCTTCCGTAAATTTAATGTTTACGTCTTCAAATAAGGCTCTTTTTCCCAACCTTAATGTGACATTACATGCTTGTATCATAAATATGTGACCTCACTTTCATATGTTAAGAGGCAATTACCTCTTCGTTATAAATAAAAAATACCAATCTAATTGTAACTAAAATCTAGGATTTTGCAAGTGTTTTATCAAAAGTTTTTTCTTGTGTAAAAATATGTTTCGTTGTATAATGAAATGAATTATACACGGATGTAGAAGGAGCTTCATGAATGAATTTATTAACAGCAGACAAGATAAGTAAAAATTATACAGAAAAAAAACTTTTAAATAACGTTTCCATAGGGATTAATGAGAAAGATAAGATAGGTGTGCTTGGTATTAATGGTACAGGGAAGTCTACCTTATTAAAAATATTAGCTGGTAAGGAAAGTCCGGATGAAGGAACCGTGATAAAGGGAAATAATGTCCGAGTTGAATACCTAGCCCAGAATCCTTCTTTTGATGATAATAAGACTATATTAGAAAATGTTACAGGTCATTTACAGCATGCCAGTACAGGCTGGAATGTGGAAGGGGAAGCCAAGGCAATGCTTGGTAAGCTTGGAATTACAGATATGGACATGAAACCTTCTAAAATGTCAGGTGGACAAAAGAAGAGGGCTGCTTTAGTTCGGACACTTCTTACTCCAGCTGACATATTAATTTTGGACGAACCTACCAATCATTTAGACAATCAGATGGCAGAGTGGTTAGAAGGTTACCTAAATTCATTTCGCGGTGCTTTCATTATGATAACACATGATAGATATTTTTTGGATAAAGTAACCAATAAGATTGTGGAAATAGATAAAGGTCAGTTGTTTACCTATGAGACAAATTATACTGGATTTTTACAACTAAAATTAGAAAGAGAAGAGATGGCAATTGCCACGGAAAGAAAAAAGAGAGCTTTGTATCGCCAAGATTTAGAGTGGATGATGAGAGGCGCAAGGGCACGTTCTACAAAACAGAAAGCCCATATTCAACGTTTTGAGGAATTGCGGGATAGGGAGAAAATTGTAGAAGATGGACGAGTAGAAATTTCGTCAGTAGCATCCCGCTTAGGAAAAAAGACAATAGAATTAGAAAATATATGTAAAGCATATGGGGATAAGCTTTTAATAAAAGATTTTTCCTATATTTTTTTGAAACAGGATAGAATTGGAATTGTTGGTGGAAATGGAATAGGAAAATCTACATTATTGAAAATGATTGTGGGGGACGAAAATGTAGATAGAGGAATTATTACAATTGGTCCAACTGTAAAAATTGGATATTTTTCACAAGAATGTGAAAGTATGAATCCTAAGCAGAAAGTTATTTCGTATATTAAAGATGTTGCAGAATATGTGGAAACTGAGGATGGTAGTGTTAGTGCCTCACAGATGTTGGAACGGTTCTTATTTTCCGGTTCTATGCAATATGCCCCAATAGAAAAGTTATCTGGAGGAGAAAGAAGAAGATTATATTTATTAAAGGTACTTATGCAAGCGCCCAATGTATTAATATTAGATGAGCCAACAAATGATCTGGATATACAGACACTTCGTATATTGGAGGATTATTTGGATCATTTTTCGGGAATTGTTATTACAGTATCCCATGATCGTTATTTTCTAGATAGAGTTGTAAGAAGAATTTTTGCGTTTGAGGGGAATGGTCTTGTTTGCCAATATGAAGGGGGATTTACAGATTATTGGAATAAAGCAAAGTTAAAGGAACAAGCTGTGTCTGAAAAGTCATTGGGTGGAAAAGAAAAGAAAAAAAATGAAAAGACAAGAGAAAAGAAATTAAAGTTTACGTACATGGAGCAGAAAGAATTTGAAACCATAGATGATGATATTGCAGCTATAGAAGAGAAGATAGAGGTCATTGAAAAAGATATTCTAAAAAATGCAAAAGATTTTGTGAAATTGCAAGAATTAACAAATGAAAAAGATGCTTTGCACAGTGAGTTAGAACAGAAAATGGAACGATGGGTATATCTAAATGATTTAGCTGAACAGATTGAGGCGGGAAAAAGCTAGGAGGTGATGAGGTGTTGGTTGTTGTCAGTGTTGCAAAGGGAGATGGTTTGTCATTGGGGGCCAAGAGAGTTGGAAGAAAACAGTGGCAATTTTCGTTTGACAAAAAAAGGGCTAGAAGTATAATTCTAAAACTCTATGAAAAAGGAAAGAAAAAACCATTTTATACATTGCCATGTAGCGAGAACTATTCTGTTTCCGGGATTTTTACGGTGGTTTTAGAATTTTCTGAAGAGGCACAAATTGAATATATATATGAGGTGGACGGTAAGACAACTTTGGATCCTTATGGCAGACAAGTATGTGGTAAGGAAGTTTTTGGAAAGATGCTTACAGAAGAAGAAAAGGAGATGGTTCGGACTGTAGCTGTAGAGGAGACAAAAAGAGTAGGAGAACCATTATACACACCATTTCACGAGACTATTTTGTATGGATTACACGTCAGAGGTTTTACAAAGGATGATACCTCTAAGGTTAGAGCAAAAGGAACATTTAAAGGGATAGAGGAGAAGATACCCTATCTGAAGAGGTTAGGTATAAATGCCATTATGCTTATGCCTTGTTATGAATTTGATGAGTGTATGGAAGAAGATGACAATGATATTACCAGATTCCGATATGCACAAAAAGAAGATGGCGAAGATGGAAAAATAGACTATCCTACTGTGAATTTTTGGGGATATACAGAAAAGGCCAATTATTTTGCACCTAAATCATCTTATGCGTGGGATACAACAAATCCGATAAAAGAGTTTAAACATATGGTACAAATGCTTCACAAAAATGGAATTCAGCTTTATATGGAAATACTTTTTTCATACGACTGTAGTTACACATTTATTTTGGACTGTTTACATTTTTGGGTAAGAGAGTATGCAATTGACGGATTTAAGATTAACAATGATGTGGTACCGGGACGATTGGTTGCAAATGATGCATACTTAGCGAGAACAAAATTTTTGGCAACAACCTGGAATGTAGGAGAGATGTATGGAAGATATGAGGAATTGCAGGAAAAAACTTTGGCAGAATATAATGACGGTTTTTTAGTTGATGCAAGAAGATTTCTAAAAAGTGATGAAGGGCAAGCAGAAGCCTTTTTGAATAGATTTAGAAAAAATGATTTACAACAAGGAGTCGTTAATTATATTAGTAATGTTAATGGATTTACATTAATGGATATGGTTTCCTATGATCGAAAACATAACGAAGATAACGGAGAAAATGGTCAAGATGGTACAGAATATAACTACAGTTGGAATTGTGGCTGGGAAGGACCTACCAAGAAAAGACAAGTAGTTCAATTGAGATTAAAACAAATAAAAAATGCGTTAGTTATGCTCCTATTAAGCCAAGGAATCCCTATGATAATGGCAGGAGATGAATTTGGAAATTCCCAGATGGGAAATAATAATGCATATTGTCAAGATAATGAAATTGGATGGGTCAATTGGAAACAAAAAGTAATGAATCAGCGTATTCTTTCTTTCAGTAAAAAGATTATCGCACTAAGAAAGGCGCATCCTGTTTTCTCTTCACCTAAAGGACTTCGTGGGATTGATTATATTGCTTGTGGTTGCCCGGATATATCATTTCATGGTACCAAACCATGGTATCCGGAGTTGAGTCATTATAGCAGGGTTTTAGGTGTAATGTTGTACGGGAAATATGCACCACTGTCAAAAAGAAAGTCAGACAAATCGTATTATATTGCTTATAATATGCATTGGGAACATCATGAATTTAAATTACCAATACTTCCTAAGGAAAGGAAGTGGAGGGTGCTCCAAGATACGGACAATGAGAAAATTGAAACGAATGTCAAAGAGATTGACTCTTATTTAGTAAAAGCACGATCTATTGTAGTATTTGAGGAAATTATAGATTAGAGTATATATAGGAATAATCCAAGCAGACACATAAGAGAAAGGATTGGGAGGAAATGAAGAATAAGGTTGATATGGTCAATGGACCTTTATTAAAAAATATTATTCGCTTCTCCGTACCTGTTATTTTGACTGGAATATTGCAGCTATTGTTTAATGCCTGTGATATGGTTGTAGTAGGAAGTTATGCGGGAAGTAATGCCTTGGCAGCAGTTGGTTCAACCACATCTTTAACTAATTTATTTGTGAATACGTTTATGGGGTTATCCATAGGTGCCAACGTCATTACAGCATATTCATTAGGGGCAAAAGAAGAAAAAAGAACAGAAAAAATTGTTCATACAGCAGTAACAATAAGTGTGTTATGTGGTGTTTTGCTTGCAATAATTGGTGTTATTGGATGTGAATGGTGTTTGGAGGCTATGGGGTCGCCGGAGGAAGTATTACATTTGTCCGTATTATATATGCGAATATATTTTTTAGGGTTGCCGGCAATGATGCTATATAACTTCTGTGCGGCTATTTTAAGGGCACAAGGAAAAACAATACAGCCCTTAATTTTTTTATCTATAGCAGGTGTAGTTAATGTTGTTTTAAATTTATTATTAGTGGTGAAATTTCAGATGTCGGTTGCAGGAGTGGCAATTGGTACTATTGCATCGCAGGTGGTATCTGCAATTCTAATAGTTATGTATCTTATGAAGGTGGATGGACCTTGTAGACTTAAGTTAAAAAAGTTAGGAATTGATAAAAATGTGTTGGGAAATATCTTTCGAATTGGTATTCCGGCAGGAATTAATAGTATGGTATTTTCTTTTGCCAATATTCAAATACAATCTGCTATCAATATGTTTGGTGCATCGGCAATGGCGGGTTCCACAGCTGCTGCCAGTTTAGAGGGATTTGTGTATACATCAATGAATGCAATTCATCAGGCAGCAATCAATTTTACAGGTCAGAATGTAGGGGCAGCAAAAGAAGAAAGAGTGCCTAAAATTTTAAAAACATGTATTCTATGTGTTAGTGCAGTTGGTATTGTATTGGGAGCGTTTGTGTATGGATTTGGAGAAGATTTATTAAGCTTATACACAGATAGTGGAGAGGATATTCGGTATGGCATGATCAGGCTAAAGCTAGTGGTAATACCATATTTGGTGTGTGGGCAAATGGAGGTTATTTTAGGAGTAATTAGAGGTCTTGGTTATTCCATTATGCCAACCATTGTTTCTCTTATAGGTGCTTGTGGGTTGCGAATTTTATGGATTGCTACTATTTTTAAGATGATGCCATCCTTGGAAATGTTGTTTATAACTTATCCGATTTCATGGCTTATAACTACAGTGGCACATTTTATTTGTTATACAATTGTGACAAAAAAGGGTTAAGTAAGGCGTGAAAGACCGATTTTGTCTATATGTATTTAGAAAATTATAGTCCTAGGATTAAATCATATAAAAATGTATTTGGAATATTAGCACTCGTTCAAAGCGAGTGCTAATATTTTTCTTGACAATTTGAAAAATGGGTATTAAGATAGTTGTAGAAGTTCAGCTATGGGTGTTGCAATCTATAAGGGCTGTGACAGATAGCTGAGATATTGCTATTTTATAGAGAGCAGGATATTTTCTGCTGAAAGAAAGTGAAAGAAAAAATAAGGAGTGTTTTATTTATGAGTAAAGTACAGGGAAGTTTGTCTATTAATTCTGAAAATATTTTTCCAATAATTAAGAAATGGTTATATTCAGACCATGATATTTTTGTGCGTGAGCTTGTATCTAATGGTTGCGACGCTATTACAAAATTAAAAAAATTATCATTGATCAGTGAAGTGACAATTCCAGATGATTATAAAAATTATATTAAAGTGGTGGCAGATGCAGAAGCCAAAACTTTAACTTTTATTGATACTGGTATAGGTATGACTGAGGATGAAGTAAAGGAATATATTAACCAAATTGCATTCTCTGGGGCAACAGATTTCCTTGAAAAATATAAGGATAAAACAAATGAAGAGCAGATTATCGGGCATTTTGGGTTAGGTTTTTATTCGGCATTTATGGTTGCGGACAAGGTAACTATTAATACATTATCGTACAAAGAAGGTGCAACTCCGGTATTTTGGGAATCTGAAGGCGGAACAGAGTTTACTATGGACGAGGGAACCAAGAAAGAATGGGGAACAGAGATTACTTTGTATTTAAATGAAGATAGTTATGAATTTTCAAATGAATACAGAGTAAAGGAAATCCTTGAAAAGTATTGTTCCTTTATGCCAGTAGAAATTTTCTTTGAAAAAGCAAATGCTGAGCAGGAGTATCAGACAATTGATGCAGAAGATATTAGGGAAGAAGATGTAGTAGTAGAACGTTTTACAGAGGAAGCAAAGACTGAAGAACGGGAAAATGAAAAAGGAGAAAAGGAAGTTGTAGAAATTTCTCCAAAGAAAGAAAAGGCTAAAATTAATAAACGTCCGGTTTCTATCAGCACACCATTGCCTTTATGGATGAAACATCCAAATGAGTGTACAGAAGAAGAGTATAAAGATTTTTATCGTACTGTTTTTAGAGATTATAAGGAACCATTGTTCTGGATTCATTTAAATATGGATTATCCATTTAATTTGAAAGGAATTTTGTATTTCCCTAAAATTAACACAGAGTACGATAATTTAGAGGGAACAATTAAATTATATAATAATCAAGTTTTTATTGCAGATAACATAAAAGAAGTAATACCGGAATTTTTAATGTTATTGAAGGGTGTTATTGATTGTCCTGATTTACCACTTAATGTATCAAGAAGTGCATTACAAAATGATGGATTTGTAAAGAAAATTTCTGATTATATTACAAAAAAAGTTGCAGATAAATTATCAGGAATGTATAAGGTTGAAAAAGAAAGTTATGAAAAGTATTGGGATGATATTAATCCTTTTATTAAATACGGCTGTTTAAAAGATGATAAATTTAGAGATAAAATGAAGGATTTTATTATCTTTAAAAATTTAGAAGGAAAGTATGTTACACTTCCAGAGTATTTAAAAGCAGCTAAGGGAGAAGAAAATGCTGCTGTAGATACAGAAGGCAACAATGTAGAAGCAGAGGTTGTGGATGATAGCAAGGAAACAACCAATAGAAAAAATGAAAAGAAAAATACAATATATTATGTGACAGATGAACAGCAGCAGAGTCAATATATAAAAATGTTTAAAGAAGAAGGTCTTGATGCTTTGATCATGACAAATAATATTGACCAACCATTTATATCACAGTTAGAACAAAAAGATGACAGTATACGCTTCCAAAGAATTGATGCAGAAGTAACAGAGGATTTCACAGAGGAGATCCAGGATGGTGACTTAAAAGCAGAGCAGGAGACTTTAACTGAACTATTTAAAAAAGCTTTAGGAAATCAAAATCTTGATGTACAGGTAAGTAAGTTAAAGAATGAGTCTGTATCTTCTATGCTTACATTATCAGAGGATAGCAGAAGAATGCAGGATATGATGAAAGCATATGGAATGGGTGCAGGAATGGATCCGGCAATGTTTGGTGCACAAGGCGAAACATTAGTTTTAAATGTAAATAACACTTTGGTTAAATATATTTTTGAAAATAAAGATAGTGAGAATGTTACAATGTTTTGTGAGCAATTATACGACTTAGCAGCATTAGCACAGAGACCATTATCAGCAGAAGCTATGACAAAGTTTGTTACAAGAAGTAATGAAATTATGGTATTACTTTCTAAAAAAAATTAAAGAAATGAATATTCCAAGACAAAGTGTGAAATACTAGATTTATAATGATAAATTTAGGAGGAGTTCTTTATGAGAAGAAAATGGTTAGGAATGCTTATGGGCATTTGTCTTGGTTGTACTTTTGTGACAGGTTGTGGTTCTAATGGAGATAATAATAACTCCACAACAGATGGAACC
>JAFQAU010000153.1 GCA_017399885.1 Lachnospiraceae bacterium | reverse complement strand
TCCTCTTGTTCTTGCATCTCGTACCATTCGACGAATGAGTCTTCCATCTGTTGTAGGAATTCGATTGTGTTCATCAATATTTAACTGTGTTAATGCACTAATGTAAATTTTGAATTTACTTTCCTTAGGTAAAGAATAGGACAATTTATCATTTAATCCATGTATTCCTTCTATTACAAGAATATCATCTTTTCCAAGCGTTTTGTAATTACCCTTGTATTCTCTAATTCCTTGTTTAAAATTGAAGGTTGGAAGCTCTACCGTTTTTCCTGCTAACAAATCTGTCATATCTTTATTAAACTGCTCTATGTCTATTGCTTCTAAACATTCGAAGTTATAATTTCCATTCTCATCCCTTGGAGTTTTCTCTCTGTCCACAAAATAGTCATCTACTGCAATCGGATGCGGTTTTAACCCGTGGGTTCTTAGTTGCACGGATAAACGATGTGAAAATGTTGTTTTTCCTGATGAGGATGGTCCTGCAATCATCACAAATTTCTTATCTTTACTATCTGCAATCATCTGGGCAATCTCTGCCACCTTCTTTTCATGCAAGGCTTCCTGAACAAGAATTAATTCTTGCATATTTCCTGCAGCGATTACGTCATTTAAAGCTCCTACTGTATCCACTTCCATTGTTTTTCCCCATTGTTTAGATTCTAACAATGTTTGGAATAACTTAGGTCTATTTTCCCAGGCTTTTACTTTATTCGGTTCCTTTCTATCCGGTAGCTGTAAAATAAAACCATTGTCACACATATGCAAAGAAAAGTATTTTAACATACCTGTACTTGGAGGCATATACCCATAAAAATAATCCTTAAATCCGTCTAAGTCATATACATTTGCTTTTGAAACTCTCCGATACTCAAACAGCTTCTTTTTATCTAACATTCGATAATATTCAAATAGCATCTTAGCTTCATCTGTGCTAATGGTATACTTTCTAAAAGTGATATCCTCTTCTATAATGCTTCTCATTTTATTATCTATCTTAGCAAGAAGCTTCTCATCTAAGGTTACATCCCCTTCTAATTCACAGTATGTTCCATTCCCAATAGAATATAGTACAGATACCTTTTCTAAGGCTTCTTTTCCAATTACAGAATAAGCAGCCTTTAGCATTACAAATAAAATCCCTCTACTGTACGTGCTATATCCTGCTGAATGCTGCACCGTAAGAAATTCCACTTCACAATCATCCGCTACCTTTTTGTTTAGCTCATGCAACTTATTATTTACATTTGCTAAAATGATATCATACGGATATTCTTTCACGAAATCTTTACTTACTTCTAAATACGTAGTTCCCTTTGCATACTCTTTTGTTGTCTCTCCTACTGTAACACATACTATATCACCCATGTGGATCCCTCCTTTTTATTATCTCTACCCTTTTCCCTAATTTATACCCATCTGGTAGCAATATGCCACATTTTTGTCATACTTTTTCTTACAGTCAGCACATTAAATACACAACCGCATCAGAACTAACTGTTACAAATGCTCTACTTATAACTAGAGAACCAAAAACGGTTCTTCTTCCTTTGCCATAATAATCTCTACCTGTTTTCCAAAATGCTCTGCCAGGTAATGATAAATTTCCTCCACCATAAAATGTTCTGTCCCATAATGTCCTGCATCAATAATTTGAAGTCCTTGGTCAAGAGCATCCTTGGCCGTATGGTGATCCATATCTCCTGTAATCAAAACCTTTGCACCCTTTTTTATTGCTGCTTTTACCATACTTTTTCCAGAACCTGTAGAAATTGCAACCCGATCAACCTTTACATTTATGTCTCCAGTTACTCTAATATTTTCTAATTCAAATGCCTCTTTTACTTTTCCTGCCAACTGTGATACAGACATAATATCCTTTAAGACTCCTACTTTTCCAATTCCAAATTTTTCTCCAGTCTTTCTATCTTCTACTACAGTCTCTAAAATATCCTCCGTCTGTAAACCTATTTTTTTTGCAGCCACATCATTCATCATACATACATCGCAGTTGGTATGCATGGCATAGTAAGAAACATCTGCACCTGCAAGTGCTAATATTCTTCTACCAATAAAATCTGTATCTGTTACACGCTTCATTGCTGTAAAAATCATAGGATGATGGGTAATAAGCATATCTGCCTGTTGTTTCACAACTTGCTCTACTACACTATCCGAAGCATCTAATGCAATCATTATTTTTTTCACTTCTTTCTCTTCCCGACCAACCAAAAGACCTACGTTATCCCAACTCTCCGCGTACGAAATAGGTGCAAGTTGTTCTAACTGTTCCATGATTTGTTTACATATCATAATAACCAAGCCCCTCTCTACAATATGTATTGTCCTTCCTTATTTTTTCTTTTGTTTTTTCATTTCTGTCCGAAGGATGTTTTTCTAAGCTTTCTATTATTGCAAGATTCTTCTTTTCTTCTTGCTTTAAAAATGAAAACATGCATAAGTGTTTTTTTTCTAGCAAAAACTTCCCATAGCGATAGTATACTTCATTATTATATGTTTCTTGCGGTACGACTCTTTTGGCTTTTAATACAACGTAGTATTTTCCTTCATCAATTACCATATTCTCATCTACAAGGGTAAATCCAATCCCTTCTACAAATCGTCTTACCTCCATAATCTCTGACTGTGGTTGAAGGACAAGTTCCTGTATCTGTTCCAGTACCTCTGGATTGCCGGATAAAATCTTTTGTATTAATCCACCACCCATTCCGGCAATTAGCAAGGTATCTGCTTCTCCTACATTTAATTCCTTTATTCCGTCAGAAAGTCTTACATTTATTTGATTCTCGTAGCCACTTTTCCTTATATTGTCCCTTGCCCTTTCTAATGGTCCCCGATTTACATCCATGGCAATTACACTCTCTGCAATCTGATGTTTTATCATATATATGGATAGATACGCATGGTCACACCCTATATCTGCTACCTTTCCACCTTTTGTTATCATATTTACCACTGTTTGTAATCTTTCTGATAATTGCACGATTCTTTCCTTTCTCTTAGCTCTCTAGATAATCTCTTAACTTTCTGCTTCTACTTGGATGCCTTAACTTTCTTAAGGCCTTCGCCTCTATCTGTCTAATTCGTTCTCTTGTAACTTTAAATTCTCTTCCTACCTCTTCTAAAGTGCGTGACCTTCCATCATCCAGAC
>JAFQAU010000152.1 GCA_017399885.1 Lachnospiraceae bacterium | reverse complement strand
CATGCCGCCTGTTTCATATTCATAACCACATGCATTGTATAAGATGGTAGGAACCCAAGTCAACAAGAAGGTAACTACCAAAAAAATCAAGAGCCTCTTTTGCGTCATATTATGCTTCATAATTCCACTCCCCTCTACCAAACAAGTAACTTGATATTCTATAGGACAAATAGTAACAAATAAAAGCCAGTATTGGGATGTATATATTTAACTGAATAAACACATCTTGATGCTCCTCTAAATATTCCAATAAGCTAATTAGATTAAATTGATCTAATACTGTCAAATCTCCAAATAGCAGATACACTATCAGTCCAAAAAACAATAATATCATACACACTTCTCTTATTCTGCCACCTTTTTTCCTTCCCCATTGTAGATAAAATGGCAATTCCACTGCTGTAATGATTAAGCTCACACATACAAGTAAGGGCAACAGATTCATTACCCCTGTAACTAAACCACTGATATTTTCCATACTTTCATAAATTCCAAGTATAGAGCACCAAAACTCGGAAACAGACAAGCAAACATAATAGGTAATTAGCAAAAAAACATACTTTGACAAGACATATTCTCTTTTTGAAACTGGCATACTCAAAATATATTCCCTACAGTTTTTCCCTTCATCTCTCGCAAAGATCGCTATTTCAAAAAAGGATGGCAAAACTACAATCATTAACACTGGAAAGGTAAAACCAAACAACATGCTAAGCAAAATCCCCCCTGTTTCATTCTGTCCAACTAACATGTATAAAACAAAAAGCAGTCCTGTCACTGCCAATAATCCCAATACATACCATTTACCCTTTATTGCCACAAAATCCTTGTACAACAAGCCCTTCATGCCCTTTTCCCCTTTCTACTCTTTTGTATTTTAACACTTACAACATAGGAAATCAGAAATCCAACCATTGCAAGCAAAAATAGCTTAAAGTATCCATTCTTCAAAAAGTCAATAAACTTCTCCATCATTTCTTTCACAAGATTCTCTATCTCTTCTTCTGGTAGAGAAAATATATTCATAGCAGCAATTCCTTCTACAACGATAAGCCCTACAACAAATATTACAATTTGAAGTCTTTCCACTACCTTGGCAGAAAACAAGTACAAAAAGGGCATTATAATACTCATATATAATAGAAAGAAGGAGCAAAAGGTCATGCAACATCCAAACATTTCCCCAAAGGTCATGGTATCTGTTGAAAATGATATCAACAATGCTGCAACAGCTGCCCCAGACAGGCTGATACCAGCAAACAACATGCAGGTTAAATATCTCGCCCCTATCTTTTGATAAACAGAAAGCGGCATACTATGTAAAACATGATAAAAGCCTGCCTTTTCATCCGCCCGAAAGCATTCTATAATATTAGCCATAAATGCAATCGGAATCACCAACATAATCATAATTGGCAACTGCAGCATTTCTTCTAGTTCTTCTCTCGAAAACCTACTCTCTGCTTGCATTTCCACCATTCCACCTGCCAGATTCCCATGCTTCATGCTTAACAGTAGCAATATTGCTATTATTATTACTCCTGTTGTAACCACCAAAAGGGTACGAAGCTCCTTTTTCAAACTATAAAAATCTTTATATAGTAGTCCTTTCATCATCAGCCTCCTAAAGTCTACTTTACCAAACCTTATTTCTAAAAAACTTTATTACATTCCTTCTATTGCTATATTAAAAACCTTAATTTGATGCCCTT
>JAFQAU010000151.1 GCA_017399885.1 Lachnospiraceae bacterium | reverse complement strand
ATCCAGAGAAAGAACCGTTAAAAGTAATGGAGAATCTGGATATTTATGAGATTGACCCGGAGTATGTCATGGAACATGATTTTCAAGATATTGCAAGCTGTGTCTCCAATATGTTATCCGAGGTGCAAAGCAATGATTGGAGTGATATAGGGATAGCTCCCGGAATGGAAGAATTGTTTTCTTTGTTAAAAATATCCGAAATACAAAAAGAGGGTATGTATGACAGAATTATTGTGGATTGTGCGCCTACAGGAGAAACCTTGTCATTATTGAAGTTTCCGGAACTGCTTTCCTGGTATATGGAGAAATTGTTTCCAATTGGTAAGATTGCAGTCAGATTGTTATCACCAATATCAAAAGCTGCCTTCCGTATCGAGTTGCCTAACAAAAAGGCAATGAATGATATAGAAAGACTATATATAAAGCTGCAAGAGCTTCAGGAATTATTCAAAGACAGGGACACAACAAGTATTCGAATTGTTACAACTCCTGAAAAGATGGTAGTAGAAGAAACGAAGCGAAATTATATGTATATGAATCTTTATAACTATAATGTAGATGGATTGTATATTAATCGTGTTCTGCCAAGAGATATTAATAATCCGTTTTTTAGTCAGTGGTTACAGATACAAGAAAAATATATCAATCAGCTTTATGAAAGCTTTGGAATGTTGCCTATTTATACAATTCCTTGGTACGAAGAGGAGTTAAAAGGACAGATGGCGATAAATAGAATGGCAAAAGAGGCGTTAAAGGATTCTGATATTTTTGATATAAAGATCATCCATGAAAGAGAAGTATTTACAAAGAATGAAAAAGGATATTTGTTGGATGTAGTGCTTCCGGGTGCAAATAAAAAAGAAATGGACTTATATCAGTCAAGGACGGATATCGTAATAAAGCTAAAGAATTTTAAGCGTAATATTCCACTTCCGAATATTCTTAGGAACTATTTAATTACATCTGCAAAGCTGGAAGAAGGAGTATTGCGCATACAGTTTGAAAAAGGAGAGGAAACGGATGAGTAGTGAGATGGTAAGACGATTAAAGGTGGCAGGAGACTATCAGAGAAAAGCAATCAAGGCACTATTTCCGGAAGAGATGAGTGGACATTTGGATGTGATAGAGAGAGAAGTAAAAGCAATGCTTGTGGAGCTTGCAATGGAAATTGGAAAGGAATATAAGGAAACAACAGAGGAAAATAAAAAGACAAAGAAGGTTGATATAGAATGAGAATTATTGTATATACAGGAAAAGGTGGAGTAGGGAAAACAAGCATGGCGGCTGCAACAGCATGCAGAATTGCAGAGGAAGGAAAAAAGGTTTTAATTATGAGTACGGATCAGGCGCATAGTCTAGGGGATTCCTATGAAACAGAGCTTGGCAAGGTGCCTGTGAAAATCGCAGATAATCTGGATGGATTGGAGATTGACACAGTATATGAAAGTGAAAAATGCTGGGGAAATTTAAAAGAGTATTTTAAGAAACTCTTATCCATGAAAGGCGAGGAAGGAATAGAAATGGAGGAGTTGTTGGTTTTTCCAGGATTGGAAGAGTTGTTCTCCATGTTTAAAATTCTGGAAATCTATGAAGAAGGGTACTATGACACTTTGATTGTAGATTGTGCACCAACAGGGGAGACACTGGCATTGTTAAAATATCCGGAAAAGTTCTCGAACTTGATACAAAAGGTTCTGCCAATTAAGAAAAAGGGAGTAAGATTAGTGGGACCGGCAGTAGAAAAGACAATGAAAATACCAATGCCAGGAGAAGAAGTTTTTGATGACATTGAATATTTAATGGAAAAACTGGAAAAGCTTCAGAATCTGATGTTGAATAAAGAGATGGTAAGCCTACGAGTTGTTACGACACCGGAACAGATAGTATTAAAGGAAGCAAAGCGTAATGTAAGTTGCTTATATCTTTATAATTATAATGTGGATGCGATTATCGTGAATCGTATTTATCCAAATCGTGCAATGGAGGGATATTTTAATAAGTGGATGGAAATGCAGGAAAAATCACTTTGTGATATCAAAGAGAGTTTTCATGAAATACCTTGTTTTTATGTGGAGCTGCTGGATAAGGAATTGTGTGGTATTTCCGCATTAAAAGAGGTTGGAGAGACTATGTATGGTGAAAGCAACCCAAACGATGTTTTGTTCCAAGAAGAAATATATAAAATGGATAGTAAAGAGAAAACATTACGAATCTATTTACCATTTGCCGAGAAAGCAGAATTGTCTCTCAAACAGACAGAGGACGAGTTGGTGATTGGAATAAAAAACGAAGTTCGTCGTTTTTTCATACCACAAGTATTTTTGAAAGAGGAGATAAAGGGAGCTAAGTACGAAGATGGATATTTGAACATAAGATTTTAGGCGTATTGACTTTAAGTGGTTTTTATCGTGAAAAAACAATGAAACATATGCAGGTTACTTCCGTTCTATTACCACTTATCGGAGGATATCGACCACTTATCTTTTAGCTATAGAAAAAGAAAAAACTCTCATATATACTGAAAAACGATTCAAGAAGAGTATATAAGAGGAGAGGGAAAAACATGTGGAATCGTAATTTTTTAATGGTCGTAATCGGACAGATTATATCGTTGTTTGGAAATGCAATATTGAGGTTTGCACTGCCATTATATTTGCTGAATGAAACCGGTTCAGCGGCATTGTTTGGAATGGTAAGT
>JAFQAU010000150.1 GCA_017399885.1 Lachnospiraceae bacterium | reverse complement strand
TTTGATGTGTAAATATATACGTCTATAAAAAAATATAAATTTATAAATGAAAGTATTGCCCATGTGGAGGGAAAAAATGTATCTAATTTCAATATATTTCGACAATAAAACAAATCAGAGAATACAGCAATATATAAATCAAATGGCAAAAAAGACAGGTAATACAGCCATGACAGACGGGCAGGTGCCACCACATATTACCATTTCTGCGTTTGAGACAAAGAGGGAGGATGAAGTAATACAACGCTTTCAGAAAATAGCATTAGAACTGGAGTCAGGTATTATACAATGGGTTTCTGTTGGAATATTTTTGCCATCAGTTTTTTATATTGCTCCTGTATTAAATGAATATCTTGATACTTTATCCAAGCAAATTTACAATGGTATTGTAGATATGGAGGCTATAACAATCCGTCCTTGTTATCGTCCGTTACAGTGGATGCCACATACTACTATTGCAAAACAGTTATCAAAAGAGGAAATGCTTATAGGTTTTCAGGTTATGCAGAACCAATTTGGTGTATTTTCCGGAAAAGCTGTAAAAATTGGATTGGCAAAGACGAATCCGTATAGAGATTTGATGGTTGTGGATTGGTAGGGAATGACACATTGTTACCAGGGAACAAAACGTCCATGTTTTGCTGTTGACATTAACCTTAGGGAATAGTTTATACTTTAGATAGAAATGCAAGGGAGGAGAAAAGATATGTTATCTATTGGAGAGTTCTCAAATATATGTAAAGTATCAACAAAGACCTTACGTTACTACGCAGAAATAGGATTACTTGAGCCTAGTGTTATTAATCCTGAAAATGGTTATCGTTATTATGATATTGAACAACTAGAAACTATGTTATTTATTAATCGACTAAAGACTTATTCGTTTTCTTTAGATGAGATAAAAGGCATTATGCAGTCAAATGAATCCCAAGAGGAAATACTGTATCATGCTTTTCTTCAGAAAAAACAGGAAATAGAAAAACAGGTAGTTAGTACCCAAAGAATTTTAAATCAGTTAGATGGAGATATTTTAACACTAAAACAAGGAAAATCTATTATGTCTTATATGGATGATATTGATATTCAACTGGTAGAAATGCCCACCATGCATCTTCTTTCTATTCGAAAAATGGTGCAAAGTGATGCCTATCCGAAGGAATATGCCGATTGTTTTGGAAAATTATTTAAAAAAGTTGCAGTGGATAGATTAACTATGGCAGGAGCACCAATGGTGCTTTTTCACAGTGATAAATTTGTTCCTTCAGGATTAGATACAGAGTTTGCCATTCCGGTAAAGGGATTTGTTACAGGTACAAGAGATTTTTGCCCAGGGTTATGTATAAAAACAGTTGTTCATGGACCATATACAGAGCTATCGTCCGTTTATGCAAAACAGAGGGAATGGGCTGAAAAGGAAGGGTATCAATGCAGAAACGCTGTATTTGAAGTGTATGTAACAGACCCATCTCAGGTTGTGTGTGAACAGGATAATATTACAGAGGTTTATTATCCTGTAAAGAAACTATCATTGTAACTTTTTGTGGTCCTGAACAGTTACTAGTAGTTTTAAGGAGGTAAACATGAAAGAGAAGAAATTTGAGAAGCTGGAAAATATAATTAGCAAAGAGTATTCTAATATTGTAGGAATGGTTATTATAAAGGATAACAAAACAATTTATGAAAAATATTTTAATAATTGTTCTGCTGATAATCGTATTCATATTTTTTCAATAACCAAGAGTATTCTATCTATATTATTTGGGATTGCATTAGATAAAGGGTATATCAAGAGTGTTGACCAAAAGATTTTAGAATTTTTTCCAGAGTATACAGTAAAAAAAGGAGAAAAGACAATACAAAATATCACTATTAAGGATATGCTAACAATGACTGCCCCATATAAATATCTATTTGCTCCTTATAAAAAATATTTTATCAGTACGGATTGGGTAAAGTTTTCTCTCAATTTAATAGGTGGGAAAGGGAAAATAGGAAAATTCAGATATGCACCTCTTATAGGACCAGATATTCTGTCAGGAATTCTTGAGAGAACCACAGGACTGACGGTTTTAGAGTTTGCAAAGAATAATCTGTTTTTGCCACTAGGAATTTGTGTGGAGAAAGATATTGTATTTCATAATAAGGAAGAGCAAATGCGTTTTAATAAATCTACAAAATATAATGGTTGGGTTGCTGATCCGAAAGGAGTAAATACAGGGGCATGGGGACTTACTCTTTCCCCTATGGATATGGCAAAGATAGGACAAATGCTTTTAAATGGGGGAGTATGGAATGGAAGGACTATAGTTTCAAAGGAATGGATAACAGAAAGTACCTCTGAACATAGTACATGGAAACAGAAAAAGCTTTCATACGGTTACCTATGGTGGATTAGTAATGACGAAGAATCCGGGTTTGCAGCTATGGGAGATGGAGGAAATATCCTTTATGTGAATACAAAAAGAAATATGGTAGTTGCAATTACCTCTGTTTTTGTTCCGAGAGCAAAGGATAGAATTGCGTTTATAAAGAAATATATTGAAAATGATGAATTTACAATATAACGGGCTAATTTTTGGGGATATCAACATTGGCAGTTAGTTTAAATAGCATGAAGAAGCTAGTGTAGAGGAATAGTTAATTAAGAGGAAGAATAAGCCGTTAAGGTGTAAATGTCTTCTAACAGAAATATTCCTGTTAATACAGTAAGGAGATAAATTTTAGATATGAAGAAAATAACAGTTGCAGTAGGCGGTATGATGTGTGGCATGTGTGAAAGTCATATGAATGATGAAATTCGTAAGGCATTTTCTGTAAGTAAGGTAACATCTTCTCATAAAAAAGGACAGGTTGTTATTATTGCGGAAGAAGATATAGATGACACTAAGATAAATGAAGTTATTACCCAAACAGGATATACTTTTTTAGGAAGCTCTCATGAAGAACATGAAAAAAAGAGATGGTTCTTTTAGGAAAATAAAATAATAGATGAGCGGAATCGACGGCTTAGCTGGAAGGCTTGAACTATTATTGGGAGATTTAGGGGTTAATATATTGCATATATTTTAAATTTTTTTTAAAATATATGTAATATTTTTTTTTCTGGCGCATTAACTATATGTGAGTAAGGGAAATGTAGTTTATTTGCTTTACGAAACAAAAAAGACAAATGTTGAAAAGAAAGGAAAATCGTACAATGAATAACAAAATGAGTAGAAAAAAGAAGAAGAAAATCATGGCAGCCTTATTAGCAGGGACTGTAGCAGTAGGAACTTTTGGAAATGGAATGATGGTATCTGCTTCAGAAAGTAACGAAACAGTTAATCAGGAAACAGAAGTTACAGAAGTTACAGGTGGAGTAATTAAAGAAAAATCAAAACGTGGAAAAGGAGCTGATGCAGCATCAGGTTCTGCGATTAAAGAGAAAAAAGAAGACAAGAAAAAAGCCGATGCAGCATCAGATTCTGCGATTAAAGAGAAAAAAGAAGACAAGAAAAAAGATGGTGTAGCATCGGGTTCTGCAATTAAAGAGAAAAAAGAAGACAAGAAAAAAGCCGATGCAACATCAGGTTCTGCAGTTAAAGAAAAATCTGAAGACAAGAAAAAAGCTGATGCAGCATCAGGTTCTGCAATTAAAGATAAGTCACAAAACAAAGAGGAAAAACAAACAGGAACAACTGAGGAGAAAAAGAATACAAACAACAAAAAGGTAAAAGTAAAAAGCTTTAAAAAGCTTACAAATAAAAAAATTAAGATTACATTTTCAGGAACAAATGTTTTGAAAAACATGAAAGTATCTGTGAAAGATGAAAATGGAAAAAATGTAAAAGTAAAAGTTTTGAAAACTACTAATACATATTGCGTAATTAAAGCTACAAAGAAATTAAGTGGCAAAAAATATAAAGTTAAACTTTCAGGAGTAAAGGTAAAAGGTGCTTCTACATATGAAAATGTTACTGTTGTAGTAAAATAAGTGTCATCGAGGTAACAGTTTAGCTCTTGGCTAAACTGTTACTCATGGAGAAATATATGGTCACTTATTTTGATGTGCCCATTTATAAAATGGATGCATCAGGGGGAAATATGATATGTGTGTGATAACTACAATTTTGTAACAGAAGAAATTGTTCAGTACATAAACAAAAATATAAAGAAAATGAGGCTGTCCTATCGAGTTAAAATATTTACAAGACATAGAATTAAAAACAACAATCTATATCTTGTAGAAAAATATCTTAGTATGAAGGCCTCATTTTTTGCTTTAGAGGATTAGGGTGTCAAAAGCTTGTATTTTTTTAGCACTTGTCAAATTGCACAATTTAAGGCTACGATTTGTAGACGGTGTCCGTGTCAGCCAAGCACCACAGACACGTCGATTTCGCCCATTTTGCTCCGTCGCCTATTAG
>JAFQAU010000149.1 GCA_017399885.1 Lachnospiraceae bacterium | reverse complement strand
GTGCTATTGGGTTACAAATTTAATAACCTTTCCTTTTTTTTATTATTCTAATATCCAGAAACATTTGTACAACAATTTTAAATTAACTACACCAAATATTAATGAACTGCCACATTGACTGGTCTTTGCATATATGTAGCAGTTATTAATGATTCCGTGTACCAGGCATAGGTGCAATTGCCTTTCCTATAAATTTACATCTATCCCTAACCTTCCAAATGCCAAAAGGAATGGAGTACTTATGGAACAATTCAAAAGACATTTAAAGGACACTTATCATCTTAGCAGTTATCAGATAGCACAGATATTTTTTCTATTTGAAACGATTATCTCTGAAATGAGTAAAATATTAATTATGGGAGTTGCGTTTCACAATCACCTGCCTCTCTACTTTTTTGCACTTTTTATGATGATTTTTTTAAGAAGTGCCATGGGAGGTCTGCACTTTTATACTTATGCAGGTTGCCTGCTTACTTCTTTTGTTTATATTTGGGCAGCAATCTGGCTTTTACCACATATCACAATTGCAAAATATCTGCAGTTAATCCTATCCGTGCTTTGCATAGTAATCTGTAATCACATTGGACCTATTATTTCCAAATATCGCCCAGAAGCCTGCAAGGAGCATTTTTCTCAATGTAAAAGGTTTATTACTATATTCATCTTCTTCTATACCTTAATCCTTTATGTAATGCCTAAGAACAAATATCTGACTGTTGGCTTCTGGGTTATTATACTACATTCGCTTCAGTTAATTATTGCGAAAATACAAACGAAAGGAGAATCTGTTAAATGACTACACTGATTGCTAATTTTCTTTGTGCCTGTGCTTCCTTTTCCTGGCTGGCAGAAACCAGTATCGTAAGTCTATTTTTATTTGGAGAACAGCCTTATCCTACTTCCACCGATGAGCAGGACAACTAAAATTTATCACCCAAAAGGCGGACAGCATTTATTTGCCATCCGCCTTTTTGATTGTCAGTGAAAATACAATCCAGTTTTGATGATTTATTTCTTCATTCTTACATCCAATATCACATTCCCATTTCTCACACAATTGCTTTAAATGATATAAACCAAGTCCTCTTCCCTTCCCCTTACTACTTTTTTCCAGCTGAAACCATTCCAAAATTTCATCATAGGTAACATAATCAAATGGATTTTTTACTAAAAACAGGTATCCCTTCTTTTTCTCATAAACCTCAAAGGAAATTATCTTTTCTGTTGCAGGTTTTAATGCGTCCACTGCATTGTCAAGCAATATTCCCAGCATCTCTATCACATAGTATGTTGGAACCTGCATGTTTTCTATCTGTGCTGCCACCTTATAATTAACCGTTATTTTATCTTCCTCTGCCTCCTGGAATTTACCATACAAGAATCCTGCCAATATATTATCTCCTAGTAAGAGCAGACTCTGATATTGATTTTCACTTACTAATCTTTTACAGTATTCCTCCTGCGCCACCACCAGCTTATCATATGTTTTATGCATATAATGTGTAGAAAATATTGCTGTAATATGATTTTTAAATTCATGCTGGTGTAATCTGACCTTGGTTAATAAATCCTCATATCCATCCTTAACCAGTCTTGCTTTATCAACTTCCTTCTTCATACTCTCTGCTTCTGTTTGTGCCTTAAAACACTTTACAATGGAGTATAGAAGCAAAAGAATGGCTGGTACTGTAAATGCAAAATACTGCATTTGTACTACATAAGAATGCTTTCCCTGTAGCAGCATCAGTATTGCAATACCTCCCATAAAAAGCAAAAGTATTGACGCATAGGTCTTCTTTCTTTTACATATATTCTGTTGTAGCTTATGTAGTTCACATTTTGGAATCCATACTATAAAAATAATCAATATCAAACTATTACTAATCAGATTCCGCAAAGCTACATTATCTATTACCATCACATTTGCCACAAACATACAGACAAATTGCATGGAAGTAATAATAATCATACAAAGTATAAAACTTATGGCAACTTCTATCAGGGAGCTTTTCAATTCATATTTACAATAGATACCCAAAACCAAATATGCTATACACGAGAATAATCCACTTACCCCAAAATAATTTACACACTCCAGAATACACAAAATCCCCAAGGTCAACACTGTTGTCTTTACATTCAGCCTAAATCTTTTACCATATATACAATATAAACCAATAATTGTTGCCAAGATTTCTGTTATCAGCCCAATTTGATACAGCATTTTACTTAAAGCATTCCTTCACATACTTTTTGAACATTACACCACTCTCCACTCTGCCATAGTCGTCCTTTAATTGAATGATACGATTTGCTATGTCTACATTTTGCACATACTGCTTATTTACTAATGCATTTCGGCTACACTGTATAATATTGGAGCTGTCCGCTTCCTCCAACACCTTCTTTAGGGTAATATATGGTATTTTTAAGGTATCC
>JAFQAU010000148.1 GCA_017399885.1 Lachnospiraceae bacterium | reverse complement strand
TTACACTCAACAATCGGATTATTTTCTAATTTTTTTCTGATTCGTTCCTGTTCTCTGCTCATTTGTACACCTCTGCGATAAAGTTTTTCTTTTATTTTACCTTATCGCAGGGAAAATGGCTTGTATTAACTACATTTAGTACGAATTATTTTTACCTTTCAGAACTGTTTTCAGGATTGTAGTATCCTTGATAATAATTTAACCCTAAAGAAAAAACACCATTCAATTAGTTTTTTACTTAATTGAATGGTGTTTCCTTGGTTTCAAAAGGTTAAAGTATATATTTTTTCATATCATTTTTAATTATTTATTATAATTTACAATCTTTCCAAAATCAGCTTTAAGAGATGCTCCACCTACTAAGCCTCCATCAATATCAGGCTGTGCAAACAACTCTGGTGCACTATCTGCAGATACACTTCCACCATACTGGATACGGATTGCATCTGCAGTTGCATCATCATAAATCTCTGCAACACATTCACGAATAGCCTTACAAACTTCTTGTGCCTGTGCTGTAGTTGCAACTTTACCAGTACCAATAGCCCAAATTGGCTCATATGCAATTACAGCTGTCTTTGCTTGTTCTGCTGTTACATTTAATAAAGCAATTTTAATCTGCTGACGGATAAAATCTATTGTAACGCCTTGTTCCCTTTGTGCCAAAGATTCTCCACAACAAATAATTGGTGTAATTCCATGTTCAAATGCTTTTAATACTTTTTTGTTTACTGTTTCATCTGTTTCCGCAAAATACTCACGTCTTTCAGAATGTCCAATAATTACGTATTTTACACCAATATCAGTCAACATATTTGGTGCGATTTCTCCAGTGTAAGCGCCACTTTCTTCAAAATACATATTTTCAGCACCAATGTTAATGTTTGTTCCCTTTACTGTTTCCATAGCTGTTGTTAATGAAATAGCAGGTACACAGAATAATACATCTACATCATCATTTGCAACTAATGGTTTTAATTCATTTAATAAAGCAACTGTTTCACTTGGAGTCTTATTCATTTTCCAGTTACCAGCAATAATTTTCTTACGCATATTTTCCTCTTTTCTGTCAATTATATTGACTTTTACTATTATAATTTAACAAACAGTTTAGGCAAGCTTGGCATTTAAGAACACCTACTTCCGTTCTTGTTATACACTTTCTTATGGTCAGCCCCAAAATGCACAAACCTACCTAAATTGTTATTAATTTAAATTCAAATCACTTTTATTTTACACAGCCAATTACTATACGGCTAACTAGCGTATAATTCAACAAAGATTATTTATCATTTGCTGCAACTACACCAGGAAGATCTTTTCCTTCTAAGAACTCTAAAGAAGCTCCACCACCAGTAGAAATATGTGTCATCTTATCAGCAAATCCTAACTGATTTGCTGCTGCTGCTGAATCTCCACCACCAATAATTGTAGTAGCATCAATTTCTGCCATAGCTTTTGCAACTGCAATTGTACCATCAGCAAAATTAGACATTTCAAAACATCCCATTGGTCCATTCCAAACTACAGTCTTAGCATCTTTTACAGCATTTGCATACAATTCTGCTGTCTTAGGTCCAATATCTAAACCTAACCATCCAGCTTCTAAACCTTCTGCATCTGATACTACCTTTGTATTTGCATTGTTATCAAACTTATCAGCTGCTTTTGTATCAACAGGAATTAATAATTTCTTACCTTTTGCTTCTGCTTTAGCCATCATGTCTTTTGCATACTGTACATAATCTTCTTCAAATAAAGAATCTCCGATTGCATAACCTTTTGCAGCAAGGAAGGTAAATGCCATTCCCCCACCGATGATTAATGTATCAACCTTTTCCAATAAGTTGTCAATAACAGAAATCTTAGAAGATACTTTTGAACCACCTAGGATAGCTACAAATGGTCTCTGAGGATTATTTACTGCATTTCCTAAGAAATCAATTTCTTTCTGCATTAAGTATCCAACTACTGCAGTGTCAACATATTCTGTAACACCAACGTTAGAACAATGTGCTCTATGTGCTGTACCAAACGCATCGTTTACGAATACTTCACACAAAGAAGCCAATTCTTTTGAGAAAGCTTCACCATTCTTTGTTTCTTCAGCTCTGTAACGTGTATTTTCCAAAAGAACTACGTCACCATCATTCATTGCTTCAACAGCCGCTTTTGCATTCTCTCCAACTACTGTTGCATCTGCTGCAAATTTTACAGGTTGTCCTAGCAATTCAGCCATTCTTACTGCAACTGGTGCTAAAGATAATTCTGGCTTTGCTTCTCCCTTTGGTTTTCCTAAATGAGAACAAAGGATTACTTTTCCACCGTCAGCAATTAGTTTTTTAATTGTTGGTAATGCAGCAACCAAACGATTCTCATCTGTAATTTTTCCATCTTGTAATGGTACATTAAAATCACATCTTACTAAAACTTTTTTACCTTTTACATTAATATCATCTACTGATTTTTTATTTAACATTTCTTCAATTCCTTTCTTTGTTGTATTGCATCTCAAGATTATTTCATCTTGTTTACTATAACACTTAAATTCACATAACTTTTTACCAAAGCATAAAAAGGTCCGGTCCTTAAAGACCGGACCTTTTTAGGTCTACTTATATAGCATTTTTGCTATTTAAATTATGCTAACTCAGAGAAGTATTTGATTGTTCTAACCATCTGGCTTGTGTATGAATTTTCATTATCATACCAAGAAACAACCTGTACTTCATATAAATCATCAGCTACTTTAGATACCATTGTCTGTGTAGCATCAAATAAAGAACCGAATTTCATACCGATGATATCGCTTGATACGATTTCATCTTCATTGTATCCGAAAGACTCGTTTGCTGCTGCTTTCATAGCTGCATTGATTCCTTCTACAGTTACATCTGTACCTTTAACAACTGCTGTTAAGATTGTTGTAGAACCTGTTGGTGTTGGAACACGCTGAGCAGAACCGATTAATTTACCATTTAATTCTGGAATAACTAAACCGATAGCTTTTGCTGCACCTGTTGAGTTAGGAACAATATTTACTGCTGCTGCACGAGATCTTCTTAAGTCACCTTTTCTTTGAGGTCCATCAAGAGTCATCTGATCTCCTGTGTAAGCATGGATTGTACACATAATACCAGACTGAATAGCTGCATATTTATTTAATGCATCAGCCATAGGTGCTAAACAGTTTGTTGTACAAGAAGCAGCTGAAATAACTGTATCTTCAGGCTTTAATGTATTGTGGTTTACATTGTAAACGATTGTAGGAAGATCATTTCCTGCTGGTGCAGAGATAACAACCTTACGAGCTCCTGCTTTAACATGAGCTTCTGCTTTATCTTTAGAGCAGTAGAAACCTGTACACTCAAGTACAACGTCTACATTTAAATCTCCCCAAGGAAGTTTAGAAGCATCTGCTTCTGCGTAAATCTTGATAGTTTTTCCATCAACTGTGATAGAATCTTCTCCAGCTACTACAGAATCAGCTTTATCATATCTACCCTGTGAAGAATCATATTTTAACAAGTGTGCTAACATCTTAGGGCTTGTTAAATCGTTGATTGCTACTACTTCATATCCTTCTGCTCCAAACATCTGTCTGAATGCAAGACGTCCAATACGTCCAAAACCATTAATTGCTACTTTTACTGACATGTTTTGTTCCTCCTAAAAATTAAATTTATATATACTGCCTGTCCATGCAATTGATAACAACAGCATTGCGAACAGTAATAAACATTTTAAAGCTTGTCACTATAAAATACCAAACTCATTTTTCATTTTAAACAATTTTACTACAAATTGCAAGTCCTCTTTTGTAATTTTTCCTGTAACTGTTCAGCCAGCAACTAATCCTCTGTTAATTAACTGAATAAACACCCTTTATACCAAGGAGCTAAGAACTTTATATTTTACCACCAATTCAAGGTTCTTCTATACAAATCCTCGTACTTTCTAGCAGATGTGCTCCATGAAAAATCCATATCCATTCCACGGTCAATCATCTTATTCCACTCTCTTTTACGATTGGTAAATACATTCTTTGCGTATCGAATGGTATTTAACATCTCATGTGCGTTATAATTACTAAATGAAAAACCGGTTCCTGTGCTTTCATACTCATTATAAGGAATAACTGTATCCTTTAAACCACCTGTTTCTCGAACAATTGGAACAGTTCCATATCGCAAACTCATTAATTGACTTAACCCACATGGTTCAAATAAGGATGGCATCAAAAATGCATCACAGGAAGCATATAATTTGTGAGACATTTCATTGGAATAGTAAATATTAGCGGACACCCTGTCCGGATACTTCCATGCATAGTGGCGGAACAAGTGTTCATATTTTCCTTCCCCCGTTCCCAAAACTACTAATTGTGTATCCGGATCACAAATTTCCTCAATCACATAATCTACCAAATCCAAACCTTTTTGGTCTGTAAGACGGCTACAAATTCCAATCATGAACTTTTTATCGTCTTTTGCCAAGCCTAACTGTTCCTGAAAAGCTCTTTTATTTTTTATTTTCTCTTTTCTGAAAGTCTTCCTGTTATATTTCTGGTATATATGTGGATCTGTCTCTGGATCGTATTCCGCATAGTCTATTCCATTTACAATTCCTGTAAGACAATTTGCTCTTGCACGTATTAATCCATCTAATCCTTCTCCATAAAATGGCATCTTTATTTCTTCTGCATAGGATTCACTTACAGTTGTTATGGCGTCTGCATATACCAGTCCACCTTTCAAGTAATTAGCATCTCCATAAGCTTCTAATTTATCCGAGGTAAAATAATACGCATTTAGTCCTGTCATATCTTTTACTGTCTTCATATCCCAAATGCCTTGAAATTTCAGATTGTGTATTGTCATAATCATCTTAATTCCACGGAAGAATTCTCCACCATTAAAGGTATCCTTTATATACACCGGAATCAGTCCTGTCTGCCAATCATGACAATGTATAATATCAGGTCTAAAATCTAACAGTGGTAAAGCTGATAATGCCGCTCTTGAGAAAAATGCAAATTTTTCCATATCTTCGTATATATTATTGTATGGTTGATTTCCACTAAAATAAAATTCATTATCTATAAAATAGAATTTGACCCCTTCGTATTCCATTTCCATAATTCCCACATACTGACTTCTCCATGCCAGCTTCATGTAAAAATGTGTACGATATTGCATTTGGTTCTTATATTCTACAGGTATGGCTGTATATTTTGGTATCATTACCCTTACATCAAATTCATTTTTGTCAAAATACTTTGGCAAAGCCCCCACTACATCCGCCAGCCCTCCAGTTTTTATAAATGGTACTGCTTCTGATGCTATAAATAATACTTTCTTCATATCCTTGTCCTCCTATAGTACATTTACTTCCTTCAATCAACTATAATAATTCATTTCCCTTGTAACCACCACAGCCACTTTTCTCTTCATGTATTTGTAACACAATTGTTATCAGGCAATCCACCTTGATTAAATTGCTATAATAATATTGTTAAAGGCAAATCAATTGAACTACAAAACATAAAGCTTCCACTCACATTTGTATATGCCCTATCCGAAAGTCTTTTATTCTATAAAGCAATAAAAGGCCCTACCTTTCGTAATAGGCACAGACTTTTATATAAATCATATTGAATAAACTTTTTTATACAAAGTGTTCGCTCCATAGACTGTTGCAAACACTTTGCATTCTTATTTCTCATGCAATGCACATATTTCTTTCCTAATTATACTCTATTTTTTCGCACTTTACAAAGGTTATATTCATTACATTCTCACCTTATATTCTAATCGAATCTTGTCCGCAATAAGTGCTACAAATTCAGAATTAGTAGGCTTTCCTTTCCCATTGCTAACTGTATACCCAAACAATGCATCAATGGTATCCATCTTTCCTCTACTCCAGGCAACCTCTATTGCGTGACGTATTGCACGTTCCACGCGACTTGGTGTAGTTTTATGCTGTTTTGCTATAGTTGGATATAAAATTTTTGTAATAGAATTTAACATTTCTGAATCATTTACAGACATCATTATTGCATCTCTTAAATATTGATAACCTTTAATATGTGCAGGTACACCTATTTCATGTATTATATTCGTTACATCTGTTTCTAACGAATAACTTGCATGTTTTTTTTCATTTTCATACACCTTCCCTGGCGTTGCAGAAAATAAATATCCCTGCATAGATTGGTATACTTGACGAATTCTAGATATTAATGCTTCTCCATCATATGGTTTTATTATGTAATACTCCGCTCCCACATCAAAAGCCTTTTGCATTACCTTTTCTTTTTCAATGGCAGATAAAATAATAAAACCTGTTCCATTTTCTATCTCTTTTATTCGTCTTGCCCTCTCAATCACACTAAGACCATCCAATCCGGACAACATTAAATCCATTACTACAATGTCAGGCTTCTCCTGTTCAATAAAACGTAATGCTTCTAATCCATTTGTTGTACTTCCTATTACTTGAATATCTGTGCTTGCTGATAATTTATTCTTTAGTTCACCTATTGTTTCTTCTTTTGTATCTACAATAGCAACTCTAATATTTGCCATGACAAATCCTCCATTTTAATATAGATTTTGAAAACATTTAACGACTTCTTTTTTTGACATTTTATCCTTAGTTGTCTTTTTCTTTCGTCAATCATAGCTTTCACTTTTGTCTAGCAATTATTGATTTAATATAAATCCTTGAGTTTTTCCACCTTTTGCATTATACCCACTTATTTTACATTTTTCAATATCTTTCCGTCGCATTTTTCGACATCTTTACATTTATTATAAATTAAAACTACACTTATAGTATAAATTAAGGGGATACAGTCTCCATTTTCTGACACTGTATCCCCTTAATTTATACTATGTTTTTTTGTAACAATTTATCCACCTGCTTTACTGTGTTTCCTTTTATAACAGTAGCCTTTGCATTTTTTATTTAAATTTTTGCTACTAACTACATGACATTCAACAACCTTAAAAGTGAATATATTGCGAGCTATCTATTGCTAATACTTTAAAACATCTTCATTACCCAATATATAACCCCTAAAACCCAACTACTAAAGATTCCATATAAAATTACCGGACCTGCAATTGTAAATATTTTACACCCTATACCAAAAACCTGTCCCTCAGCCTTATAATCAACCGCTGAAGCTGCAATAGAATTGGCAAATCCTGTAATAGGGACAACCGTTCCAGCCCCTGCAAATTTTGCTATTCTTGGATAAATATTTAAGCCCGTTAATATAACACTAATTGCTATTAACGAAATAGTAGAAAACAAAGCTGCATCCTTTTCTTTTAATCCCATTGTTCCATACCAATTAATCAAAAACTGTCCTAATACACAAATTGCTCCACCAACTAGAAATGCTTTTATAACATTTAATAGACAATTATGCTTAGGCGTAACTTGCTTCACATATTCATTATACATTTTATCCCTTTTATTGGTATCTTTTTCATAAACCACATCTTTCATAGAAATATCTTTTTGATTCCCCATTTTACACCATTCCTTTTCATATTTAATAATTAAAATTCATTCATATAGGCTCCTGTCTATCTCATTTTATTTATCAATAATCAATTGGTATATTGCTCCTAATAATTTTCCAATGGCAATGGATAAAACAACAAAAGGAAAACCTTCCTTTAATCGAATACGCCTAGAAAATATTGGCACTACATTCAGCACCTCAGCCAATGCTACTGCAAAACACCCTACATATATCCCTGTAAATATTCCAAATGCCCCTAATCCCAAATACCCAATTGGTATTTTAGTCTCATACAAGAAGACAAGGTTCCCAACGAAACCTCCCAGGATAACCATATTTTCATAATGCCAGTAAGCCCATGCAGTATG
>JAFQAU010000147.1 GCA_017399885.1 Lachnospiraceae bacterium | reverse complement strand
TAAAGAGATTGGGATTTCAAAATATCTGCTTGTCGGAAAATATCGTTGCTGACCGGGCAAGATTTGCAGAAATCTATCAAGCGATCCAAAAGCGGAAAAGAATAGAAGTGAACGTAGGAAGTGCATTGCCAAACTTACGGGAAATGGTGCAGAATCGCTTGGCTGAATTGGCACAGAAAGGGCAAAAGTCAATAGAACAGGAAAAGGATAAAAACTAACTTAGCAAGCACTGCCCGTGTTCCCTCACAGGCGATAAAATGAGCGATTTCTCCTACAGAAGAAATGCTGAAATTTACCATTCAGGGAAAATTCCCTAACCCTTAAAATCATGTGAAAGGATGGAACGATATGGCAAAGGATAGAGCAAACAGAACGAGGAAAAATGAGCTGAAGATTTATTTGAGTGATAACGAAAAATATATCCTGGACAGGAAGGTGGAGTTGTCAAAGAGGAAGAGTGCATCGGATTATATTAGGACACTGATACTCTTTGGATTTGTTTATGATGTGGATTATTCTTATCTAAGACAATACAATGAAACACTTGGAAAAATCAGTGGGAATCTGAATCAGATTGCTAAGAGAATTAACAGCACCGGGAATGTTTATGAAGAGGATATGGCAGAAGTGAAAGCGATTATGGATGAGGTGTGGAAGACGCAGAAGGCGATGTTGAAAAAGCAGCCGTTGATACATAATAAATAACTCAAAAATAATAAGGAAAGAAATTGATGGTATAATTGCAACCAATGTAAGAAAGGTGCCTTGAGGTATAAGCAATAGATTGATGACAGATTGTATGGTACAATTTGTAAGTTGATTTTATTATGGAAGCCGTAATCACAGCTATTGCAACTTAAAATTGCTTAGTTGCAACTGTATTTTGATAGTCTTCACAAGATAAAAATGGTACGCTGAGTGAGAAAGGAGTAGTGATATATGACATTAGGACAAAGAATACAAAAAGGAAGAAAAGAGGCTGGTCTATCTCAAGAGGAATTGGCAGAGCGGTTAGGTGTATCAAGGCAGGCTGTTAGCCGATGGGAGAATGATAATGGTTATCCAGAGATGGAAAAAATCATACGTTTAAGTCAGATTTACCAAGTGAGCTTAGACTATTTAGTTGGAAACGAACAAGAAAAATCGGGAGAGGATATATCAGAAAAAGGTTGGTATGTCAGTAATGAGTTGGCAGAAAGCTTTCTGGCACATCAAAAATCAAAGTTTATGAAAATAGGTATTTGTTTTCTGCTGGCGTGTGTGTCTAGTGTGTTTTCTTATATGAATATGTATAACAACGTCGGTAATGTGATTAGTACATTTATCATAATTGTTGCTATTATTTTGATAATCAGTATGGCTATATCAGACAATCCATATAAAAATATTTGGACAGAACCATTGGTCTTTGATGCCGAAGTGTTGAAACGATTAAGAGTGACATTTGCCGAAAATAAGAAAAAGTATAAGATAATGATATTAGGTGGCACATTTGTATTCTTAATAGGATTTCTGTTTTTACCAGATTTCTATTGGACTGTTCCAGAAGATTGGCAGTATATATGGTATGCGCTAGGAGATGCAGTACAGGGAATAGGCGGATGCTTTGCAATTTATACATGGGGGATATGGCGAGCATATAGGCTATTAACAATGAATGAAGAGTATTGGAGGAGGAAGAAGAAAAAATGATAAAAAGGACATATTTATTGACAATATTATTAATAGTTTGTATGTTGACAGGTTGTGGGAACAAAACAGAAAAGATGTGCCGTATCGAAATACGAAATGAGAATAACACAGATGTTATAACATTAGAACAACAGTCTCAAGCTGATGTAGATGTTTTTTTCGATGAGGACGAATGGATCGAATGCGAGAACTTTGATGAAAAACTGGTTTCTGAATATGTAATAGAACTGTATCAAGAAAAGACACATACTAGAGTGCAACCTGATAAAGAAAATACTTATGAGAAAATCATGGAATATACCACATATAAGGATTCAGATATTGTTAAGGTAGTTATTAGCAAAGATGCCATAAAAAGTGGTGGTGTATCAGAAGAAGATTTAACTTTTTACTATAAAGGTTCAGAGCAATTTTTTTTGGCACTCAAGAATGTTTTGAAGTGATTTCTGAACTTAAAATTGGATGAACCAATGGGAATGGAAGCCTATCTTGTTATAAGGGGGTGAGTATATGGGAAAATGATGATACTGACATTTGAAGATAGTGAGGAGGAAATACTGAATCGCATAATATCTTATGTCGGTATAGAAGCTAGGGCATTTCAAGTGGCTGAAATTGTTAAAACGAATTTAAACTTTAATGGATTGGAGATAGATATTACAAATCGTCTGGTGAGAAAGCAAAGGCAGGAAATAGATTTGACCTTTATAGAGTTTGAAATTTTGCATTTATTAGCAAGAAATCCGGGCAGAGTGTTTAGTAAAGAGCAGATATATAATAGTGTTTGGAAAGAACCATATTTCGGTGATTACAACATTGTCATGAGCCATATCCGTAACATACGGGAAAAGATAGAGGATAATCCCAGCAAGCCAATTTACATACAGACGGTATGGGGAGTCGGCTATAAATTTAATAACAAACTAAAATGAGCAGGTATTGCAGAGCGTTTGTAATATCTGCTTTTTATATGGCTGTTAATAATGTTTTACAGGGTGTTTTACTCCGCTATAGTAGCAAAACCTATATTAAAATGAGAAAAGAACGAATTTGGATGTTGATTTTACACAAAAACTGTATATAATAGAAAGTAGAAAAGAAGGTGAGGTAGCAATCATGTTAATTCAATTTAATTTTAAAAATTTCAAATCATTTAGAGATGAGGCTACTTTGGACTTGTCCGCATCAAAAATGACAGAGTTCTCGGATAGAGTAGTGACTGTTGGTAGTGAGAAGATTTTGCCGGTTGCTGCCATTTATGGAGCAAACGCAAGCGGAAAGTCTAATATATATAATGCTTTTGAATATATGTCTGGTTATGTTGCAGATTCTTTCAAGTATGGTGATGAAGAGGAAAAGTTTGAGGAATTCAGGCCTACTCCGTTCTTGTTCGATTCTACATCTGCCAGTGCAGAATCCAGCTTTGAAGTTTATTTCACCTTGCCGGGCGATAAGGCAGAGAGAACATATAATTATGGTTTTTGCATTGACAAGGAAGGAGTAACGGAAGAATGGCTCAACTCGAAGGCAAAGACCGCCAGAAAGTACAGTACCGTATTTTACCGTGGAACTTCCGATGATGAGTTGGATTTATCCGGATTCCCTAAGAGCAGTAGGGATAATATTCAGGTTGCTCTTGAAAAGCAGGTACTCATTATCTCTTTGGGAGCGAAGTTGAAAGTCGGTAAGTGTAAGGCAATCAGAGATTGGTTCCTGGCAAATGAATTTGCTGATTTTGGCGATCCTTTCACAAACTTCTTTATGTCGCGTAGATTGCCAAAGGGATTTGTAGAAAACAAGGATGTTCAGCAGAAGGTGGTAGAATATTTTGCATCTTTTGACGAGCATATCAAGGACTTTAGGATTGAAAAGGTTCCTCACGATGGAGAAACAAAAGAGGATACCTACAAAATTAATGCCCTCCATAAAATGATTGATTCGGATGGTATGGCAGAAATCCCTTTGGGAATGGAGTCTGCCGGAACATTGAAAATGTTTGCATTATATCCGGAATTACAGGAAGTATTGGAAAAGGGAAGCGTATTTTTTATTGATGAATTAAATGCCCGCCTTCATCCGTTACTTGTAAGAAATTTTTTGCTTACATTCTTAAATCCGGAAATCAATACTAATCATGCACAGCTTGTATTTACAACTCATGACACATGGCAGTTGTCTAATCAGTTGTTACGTCGTGATGAAATATGGTTTGTGGAAAAGGATGAGAGAGGCGTTTCTACACTGTATTCATTGGCTGATTTTGTGGATGAGGCTGGTTCCCGTATCCGTAAGGACGAAAGCTATGAGAAGAATTATTTGATAGGAAAGTATGGTGCAATCCCTACCTTAAAGAGTATTGATATATTTAAGGAGGATTGAGTATGGCGAAAAAGGATAGAACAGGTAACCGAAAATCGCGAGAGCAGAGAAAACAATTCAAAGTGCCGGAATTAGGTTACTATCTGATTGTTACCGATACAGAAGCTACAGAGCGTTGTTACTTTACAGGACTCCATCAGGCTTTGCCGGAGGATGTTAGAAATAAGCTGGTTATTAAGGTTGTGGAGACAAAGACACGTACCATGATTGATAAATGTCTGGAACTCACAGCTTATGATGCACAGTATCGTATCCCGTGGATTGTATTTGACAGAGATCAGGTGCAAGGGTTTGACGAAATTATTGCAGAATCAGTGAGTAAAGGAATACAGGTGGGCTGGTCTAATCCATGCTTTGAAATATGGATGTATGCCTACTTCGGTGCCATGCCGGCAATCCAAGATTCTTGGACTTGCTGCTCAGATTTTGGACGAGTATATGAGACCAAAACCGGGCAGAAGTATTCCAAAGCCGATGAGCAGATGTATGGAAAACTCTGTAAATTCGGTGATGAAGAAAAGGCAATTCAGATAGCACAGCAGAAGTTGGAGCAATGTAAACGAGAAGGTAAAACAAAGCCATCAGAGATGTACCCGTGTACGACGGTGCATGAGCTGATTGGGGAGATTAAGAGGAAAATCATGAAATAAATTGATTGGAGATAGTGATGGGTATGGATAATATTTTTATGCATGATGCAGTTCCTACTTGGAGTGGTTTTTTGTATCAAGGTCGTATCGCAGTTTATTTGGCAGTTAGAAAAATAAATGAGTTGCGGGAAGCTGGTAATGAATCTGAAATCAAAAAATATGCGCTTGAAATGGAAAAGTGTGAGGATATTGCAGTAGTTTATATGGATGGAAATAATAAGAAGTATCATTCAATTCATCAAGTAAAGAATGAAAAGGGGTGTAAACTTACATCATATAAAGATCCATTAATTCAGCTTATGCTAGAAAAGGGGTTTTGCAGAAAGAATAATTATGGTACACCAGCTGCATATCTCCATATTAGTAAAGAAATAAATTATGAAAGTGAAAGCATGAATGAACATGCTTTGGAGTGTTTGAAAAATTGGAAGGCTGATATTCTAAAGTTCTACAATGATCTGAGTGTGACTTATGATAGCTTTGTCGGTAATGAAGTGACTTTAAAGCGTCTACTTGATCTTATGAAAAATAATACGAAAACAATTGGCATAAATAGAGAAGAATATAAAAAGAAATATTCGGAACTTAAAAAAATGTGTAATGATGCATTAGAAGATATTGGAAGTGACAATTTCAAAAATGAACAAATGATTAAGGATACATTAGGTGATTTCATAAACTATTTAGACAGAAAGTTGTATGCGACACAAGTGAGTGAAGAGGTAGAAATCTATGAATACGAAACAGGTAAAAGTTATTGTACTGGTTCGGATGTGTTCACCGCAATAGTAGGACAAGTAAAGCGCTATAAGGGGGAAAGCTGCGGATTTATTGATGAGCAATTTAAATATATCGCAGATATAATGATAAACTTCATTGAAAGTAAGATATTGGAACGTCATAAATGTATGCAAGAAAAGAAAGATGCATCTTATGAAATTATGTTGAGTGAATTTAAAAAAATGTTAGATGGAACGGTAGAGAATTATGAAAAAGAAGCAAATATTTTAGCATTGAATAGAATTTATAATGACCATTTAGAAAGTTACTGTAATGCTTGCCAAAGAAAAAATAGAGATGTTTGTCAAAGTGAAATATGTAAATTACAACAGGCTGAGTATAGAAAAGGAAGTCTGGAAAAGAATGAGTTTATAAAGTTTTGCTATAATCTTAACCCAGAGTGTGATAAGCAGATTTTTGACAGAGAATGCTTAGGGTATTTATTGGTCAAGGATGGAATGATGGAATCTGTATTTCCAATTATTAAAGAGGTTGCACATAAAAACCTTATTGAAAGAGAAGACAAAATACATATAAAGGTAAAAAATAAAAATAAAGTAGCATATGTAACCGCAATTTCAAGTATAGACGAATTTCAAACGGTTGAGAATATAGCAAAGGCGATGGAGAAAAATCAAGGATTAGTTGAGACTATATTTGAAGCAGATCAACTTATTACAACACGTTTGAAAGAAAACTCCGATGTATGGGATTCAAGTTGCATAAAAGTAAGACCAGATGATATTGATGAGCTAGAAATAAATCATAATGAAAATAGTATTTTTGTACCTAAAAGGCCAGAGTTTATAAAGGCAACAGAAGTTATTGAAAATATGGAGAGAGAAGTATGAAAGAATTTATAAATGCACTTTTTGATGAAAAGAACAAGATAGATTTTCAGTATATGGACTATGATATGTCATTTTACTCAGGAGAATTTAGAAGTTATTATTTATTATTTTATATAAGCACAACGGAAGAATTAATTAAACTTTGGGAGAATACCGGGGATATTTTTAAAACAATGAAACAAAGCACCAGTACATATAGTGTTGATATGGATAAAAATACTATGTGTATATATTGTTTACAAACGACAGATGAAGAGTATTATGAAACAGGGAAAACAGGAACTATTAGTGAATTGAGTAAAAAAATAAGTATGGTGGAAGAGGATTTAAACTATTTTGCAAAGCATGTTTTCCTATATACTAATAAGATGAAACAGTTTGCAGTTCAACACATTGGAAATTTTGAAAAACTATGTGAAGAATACTTAACAAAGGAGCGTTTTGAAGATTACAAAAATGATATTCAAAATAGTTATGAATATGATTTTATAATTAACCTATTTATCAAGTTTCCTTTTCTCAATTTTGAGAAATATTATATGCGAAATCAAAAAGAATTACAGTATCGTTCTGTAACAAGTTTTGTACAAGAGAAGTTTAATGATAACGAAATTAACTTGGATAAAGTACGGGAAGATATGGAAAGTTTAGAGACAATTTTGGATGATGAAGATGCATTATTTAAATGGCTTGACCAACAGATTGAGTTAGATTAAAAACAATAGAAAGAGGAGATTAAATGAAGATACACAGTATAGAAGCGGATAACTTTAAGTTATTTACAACTAATTTTCATAAAATACAGGATATCACTAACGCAGAAATGATTTTGTTTAATGGACCTAATGGATATGGTAAAACGAGTGTTTTTGATATTATTGAGTTTTGTATAACAGGTGAAATTAAACGCATTAGTGATTATAGCGATAAACTTGCAATTGCTAAAAACGAGAAATTTGAAAATAAAATTTTGATTTCGGATGAAACAAAAAAAACGTTTGTAAAACTTGGGCTTGAAGATAAGGGGCAAAAAATAGAAATATGCTATTCTTATAATCCGATAGAAAAGAAAAAAGGTGGTTCTAAGGAAAATAACCCACATAATATTTTCGATTGTTTTACAAGAACGATAGTATGTGATGGCAAAGGAGTTCAAAATCAAGAGGAGTTTTTAAAAAGATTACAGTTTGATGATATAAAAGAGATTTTTGATAAGTGTTGTTTCCTTTCGCAAGATGAACATCTTCAATTTCTTAAAACAACGAAAAAATCGAAAGCTGAAGCTCTATCGTTTTTATTTGATGTTCCAGATATATGGAAAAAGAAACAGGAAAGTGTCTATGAACAGCTAGATATTTTGAGTAATAAAAAAAAGAAAACCTGTTATTTAAAAAAATTGGAAAATGAAAGAGAAGAAAAAGCTGGAGAAATAGATGGATTAAATGCAGCAATTCAAAAGTGTAATAAAGAATCCAATGTAGTTTACCAGCGACTTTTTACTGATAAAGATATATTTTGGGATAAAGAAGGTGTTAAGTTTGATGATATTACATATACAAATGCAAAAAAAGAGTTAGACAATCTTATATATTTTGCAGAACATAAGACTGAGTGTGCAAATTTTCTTTTTAACATACCTTATCAAAATCTAATAAAAGATTTTAATGGTGATAAGAATATCTCTTATACACAATATCCGTTAGAATATTCATATAGATTTATAGGTTTAGTAAAACAAGTAGAAGTTTTAGAAGAAAAGTACCAAAGAGAGAAAAAAGCCCAATTAATCCTAAAAAACATTCAGGAAAAACAATATGAGGATTTAAATTGGTTATTTATCCAAGAAGAAAAGTTGTTAGATGATGATAGTATTACGATAATTAAACAACAGTTGGGTGTCATAAGTAATTTGAGAAAAGCCCAGGGAATTCTTCAAAATGCTATGACTGCTTTGGGACAGTCTAGAGAAAACTTAGTAAAGAATGCCAATGCGGCAATGGAAGCGGGAGGTATTAGTGATAAACAATGTCCACTTTGTGGTGCACCATATTCTGATAGAGATGAACTAGATAGTAAGATAAAGGAAGAGACCGAATTATTAAGTGATATATCCGATGATTCTGTTATAATCATTCAAGATATAAGAAATCAAATATACAATAATTATTTGAAGAAAGTTGAAAAAACAATTCAAGAAATATTAGCGGATGTGGTTACAGAAGAAATGTATCAAAGTTTGCAAGATGCAAAAAAATACGGATCCCAAATTTTGGAAGTGGAGCATATTTTAGAGAAAATAGGAGTTGGCTTGAATAGAAAAGATAATGAGTCAATTGTAGAGGGATATAATAACTTACTCACAAAAGTAAAAGAAGCATTAAAATATATTCCTAAAGAAGTTGAAATTCAACTAGAAAGTAGAAAATTTATAGAGTGTTATGAGAGGTTTTACAGTAAAGAGGAACAGCGGTTTATTGCAGTTGATGTAGAAAAGATAAGAAATAAAAAGAAGTATATTGAAACTTTGAATTATAATTTTTACGTAGCTGAGTTATCAAAAAAGAAAGGGGAACTAGAGCATATTCAAAAGAGAATTGATAAATTACATGAACTTATTATAGAATTGCAAGGATATCAGTCTGCATTAAAAGAGGGAATACAAGAATATAAAAAGAAG
This sequence comes from Lachnospiraceae bacterium, assembly GCA_017399885.1. GTDB lineage: Bacteria > Bacillota > Clostridia > Lachnospirales > Lachnospiraceae > CAG-411. The sequence goes on along the minus strand of JAFQAU010000147.1, from coordinate 946 downwards.
ATTATTAGTGATATAGAACCTTTATTGCATATATATACGGCGAAGATTCTTCAACAGAAATTTAATGGTAAGAGTATTTACATTCATACAAGTGAAGATGTTGAAGATATTCAGTTTGTTAATTCACCTCAAGATAATCAAGATATTTTATATAGCATGAGTTCAGGACAGCTATCGGCAGTAGCGCTATCTTTTTTGCTTTGTATGAACCAAGCGTATGGTGCTCATAAAGCATGTTCAATTTTACTCATAGATGATCCAGTGCAAACGATTGATGATGTAAATATGGTAGGGCTAGTAGATATTCTTCGTTATGGATTTGGCGATAGACAGATATTCATATCAACTCATGAACAATCATTTGAATGGTTTTTGCGTTATAGGTATTCAAAAGCAGGAAAAAATGTGAAAATTTTTAATATGAAGGATATTATGTTGCAGGAAGAATAGTTGCGTGGCAGTATCAACAATTGGGCGCAAAGACTTCTGAAAGCATAATGGTGTAAAATAGCTGTTAATTGAAATTGTCAGACAATCACTCTATACACGTGATATACAAGCGACCTCAAAAGCCCGGTAAATCTGCGGACACCTTAGAAGCCGCTATGCTTGCTCAGGGTGTAGTTTAATTCCTGTATATAGTTGAATAAAAGATTATGAAATCCTCGGAAACGTGAGTTTCCGGGGATTTTTTATGCAATAGGAAAATGCTGTAACATAGTGGTAGTTAGACAAGAATTTCGGCAGAAATTCTTGCCAAAGTGCGTGCGCTGGCACGCACTATTTTTACATTCTATATGCATAAGATATATGGAGATGACAAATACTAAATACAAAAGAGATTACTATGGATGGAGTGATAGTAAATGAACATCACCAGTGATATCAAGTACTTAGGAGTAAATGACCACGAAATTGATTTGTTTGAAGGTATGTATGAAGTACC
>JAFQAU010000146.1 GCA_017399885.1 Lachnospiraceae bacterium | reverse complement strand
TTCCAGTGAAAATAATATTAAGGTTCCAAATGATTTAACTTCTGTAGTAGATAAATGTATGCCATCTATAGTTTCTATTACTAGCACAGTTACAGAATCTTACAATAGTTATTTTGGCAGTTATGACCAAGATAATACAGGAAGTGGTTCTGGTATTGTATTGAAAATATCTGAGGATGAAGTTCTTATTGTAACCAATAATCACGTAATTGCAGATGCCAAGAAGATTATGGTTGGGTTCTATGGTGTGGAAACGGAAAAGGATATGGTGGAAGCAACAGTAAAGGGTACAGATAGTGGAAGAGATTTGGCAGTAGTGTTAGTAAAGACAAAGAATATTCCAGAGGAAATTTTAGAAAATATTTCAGCAATTGAAATGGGAAGCTCTGAAGAAGTAAAAGTTGGGGAGATGGCTATTGCCATTGGAAATTCCTTGGGATACGGACAATCCTTAACTGTTGGATATATCAGTGCAAAAGAAAGACTAGTTGAAATTGAAAGTGGAGACATGGAGCTATTGCAAACAGACGCGGCTATTAATCCGGGAAACAGTGGAGGAGCATTGTTAGATATTGATGGAAAGTTAATCGGTATTAATTCTGCCAAATATGCAGACACATCAGTAGAAGGGATGGGATTTGCCATTCCAATTACAGAAGCTATTCCAATTATAAATGATTTGATGAATCGAGAAGTACTTACAGAAGAAGAAAAAGGATATCTTGGTGTAAGTGTAATGGATATAACAGAGGAAGCACAGTATCCTAATATGCCTATTGGAATTTATGTGGCAGAAGTGAGTGAAGATGGAGCTGCATATCAGGCGGGAATTGTTAAAGGAGATATTATTGTAGGGGTAGATGATCAAGAAATTTTAAAAAGTCAACAATTGACAGAGAAAATAAACTCTTATCGTATTGGAACAGAGATTACTATAAAGGTAAAACGATATAAAGAGGGAGAATATGTTGATAAGGATATTAAGGTTGTTTTAAAGGGAAAAGATACCTTGAATTCTTTGGAGAGTCAACAAAATGAGAATAACAATTCCTATAATCAGGACAATAGGGCAAATCAGATTCCTTACGAAGAATATATAGATCCATATAGTAATCAGGATGAATTTTTCCCTTACGGATATTAAAGGGTAATTTTATTAGAAATAAGCTTATTGTATAACCTTTCGTTGAAGGTTTACGGATTGACAGGATGAAATATACAAACTTTATAGAACCAAGCAGTGTAGTTAGCTGTTTGGTTCTATTATTTCTTAGTAAAGAACCTTTCGTTTATTATTAAAGAAATAAGGAGCCACGGTGATGCACTAGAATGGACGGGGAGGATATATTATGTACCGAATTTAGTAATAGTTTGTCCACCCGGCGGAACCATTACTAAATGCTTGAAAAATAGAAAATGGGATGTTATCATAAAAAGTATGAAAAATGAGTGACAGTTCAGCTATTGGCTGAACTATTACAGTTCGAACAGTATTTTTAGGTCAACCCTTTCACGTGTTAATTGCGATAAAGTTGTAACAGTTCGGAACTGTTACGTAAAGGTCATACAGTAGAATAGGTATTAAATATTTCAGAGTAATTTTATGGAGGAAAATATGAGTCAGGAAAAGGATAAGAACAATAATGAATACGAAGATATATGTTATTTGTGTAGAAGGACAGAGAGTCAGGCAGGAAAAATGATGCATATTCCTAACAACATATGTATCTGTAGTGATTGTATGCAAAAAACTTTTGATACCATGAATAACAGCAATATGGGAAACATGGGAAATTATATGGATATGATGAATATGTCAGGATTTCATATGCCACAAAACGAAGTGCCTAATCGTCAAAAAATAAAAAAGAAGAAAGAAAATGCAAAGGAAGAACCAATAATTGATATAAAAAAAATTCCTGCACCACATATTATAAAAGAAAAGCTAGATGATTATGTTGTAGGACAGGATTTTGCCAAAAAGGTAATATCTGTGGCTGTGTATAATCATTATAAGAGAGTTTCCGCTGGAACAATTGATGATGTTGAAGTTGAAAAGTCAAATATGTTAATGATTGGGCCAACAGGAAGTGGCAAAACTTTTTTGGTAAAAACTTTAGCAAAAATTTTGCAGGTTCCTCTTGCTATTACAGATGCAACATCCTTAACGGAAGCAGGCTATATAGGGGATGACGTAGAGAGTGTACTTTCTAAGCTTTTAGCAGCAGCTGAGAATGATGTGGAGAAGGCAGAGAAGGGAATTATATTTATTGATGAGATAGATAAAATCGCTAAGAAACAAAGTACAACCAATCGTGACGTAAGTGGGGAATCAGTACAGCAGGGATTACTAAAATTATTAGAAGGAAGTGAAGTTGAAGTTCCAGTAGGGGCTACTAGCAAAAATGCCATGGTCCCTATGACAACAATTAACACAAAAAATATTTTGTTTATCTGCGGGGGGGCTTTCCCAAAATTGGAGAAGGTTATAAAAGGTCGTTTAACCAAGCAGATAGCAATCGGATTTGGTGGGGAATTGAAGGACAAATATGATAACGATCCCAATATTTTAGCAAAGGTAACAGCGGAGGATTTAAGAGAATTTGGGATGATACCGGAATTTCTTGGAAGATTACCTATTGTGTTTGCGCTAAATGAGTTAACTAAGGAGATGCTTATTCAGGTTCTAAAAGAGCCAAAGAATGCAATTATTAAACAGTATCAAAAATTACTCTCCCTTGATGAAGTAGATTTGCAATTTGATGAGGATGCCTTAGAAACTATAGCCCAGAAAGCAATTGAAAGGAAAACAGGTGCACGTGCCCTTCGTGCAATTTTAGAAGAATTCATGTTAGACATTATGTATGAAATTCCAAAGGATGACAGTATTGGCAGAGTGACCATAACAAAGGGATATATAGACGGTGTAGGTGCACCAAGAATTGAAATGAGAGGTAGCGACCGTATTACCACAATTGGGAAAAAGGATGCAGGGGAATTTTCACCTATATGAAAGGATGGAAATGATGTATTTTAGAAAAGCAGAAAAAAAGGATGCAAGGATTTTAAAGACATATATGGAGGAGCTGGTTAGTAAACCGGGAGATTTACAATTATTAGAAAAACAATTAGATTCCATTTCTAAACTCGAGCATTATTATTTATGTCTTGCATGTGAAGGAGATGAAGTTCTAGGAACAGCAATGGGAATCCTATGTGAGGATATATGCGAGGACTGTAGGAGATTTTTGGTAATAGAAAATGTATATGTAAGTGAACCATATCGTGGAAAAGGAATTGCAAAGTGTATATTTGAAGAATTAGAGCGATGGGGAAAAAAACATAATGCATATTATAGTATTTTAGTGTCAGAAAATAAACGAGAACGGGCGCATGCTTTTTATGAGAGGGCAGGATATAAAAAGATGGGGGGATTCAAAAAAATGTTGTAACCCAATGCTGTAACACTTGTTCTAGGAATGAACTGTTATGGGATGGTCCGGAGGTGATAAAATGTTACACAATCAGTTTAGTGATTTACAGGAGAATGTGAAGCATGGGGATTTTATGTTACCTTTTGCACAGTATGTGAGTTGGGTGCCTTGGAGCTTTACTTCCTTTCCCATGCATTGGCATAAGGAGGTAGAGTTCATTTATGTGGAAAGTGGCATTTGTGAAATCAATATAGACTTACAGCAATATGTGTTAAAGGAAGGAGATATTGTAATCGTAAGCCCCTATGCATTGCATAGTCTAAAACAGTACCGGAAGGAACATGCATGCGTAGTTTCCTGGGTTTTTGATGTGAATATGTTAACATATGGAGTCACAGACGGATGCTATGTTAAATATTTAAAGCCTTTTATGGATGGAAAATATGAGTATCCAAAAGTAGTACATTGGGATTTTCCGGTTTATGAAGAGCTCCGTGAACTTTTAACAGGAATTCATCAGGTGTGTGACGCAAAGGAATCTTGCATGGAGTTGGATATAAAGTGGAGATTAGAAAAGATTTTTTATGTTTTGGTAAAGAAGGTTTTTAAGAGAAAAGACGAATTAGGTAAGGAAAAGCAGGAAACGATTTCTAATGTTAAGATAGTGGTTGATTATATTCATGAAAATTATCAGAATCAAATTACGATTGGTGAATTGGCGGATTTACTTCATTTTAGTGAACCGTATTTTATGAGATTTTTTAAAAAATATACGGGAACTACTTGTGTGGCATATATAAATGAATTTCGAATGAATAAGGCAGCAGAGTTGTTAATAGGAACTGATTTATCTGTAATGGAAGTGGCAATGCAGGTGGGAATGCATAACATTTCGTATTTTAATCGAATGTTTAAAAATAAATACGATATTACACCAAAGGAATATAGAAAAAAGCGGGATTAGGTTCCGCTTTTTTGTTTTATAGGAAACTTCGTCCTATAAAGCAAAAACGCGACCCGGGGATGTGCACACACATATTTTACTTAACGAGGTACGAGTTTTAGTAAAATAGCGAACTGAGTAGATGCGTAAGGAATATTGTTGCAAAAGGCATGCAACACGCATCTGGCACACAAAGTGGAGCAAGTCCCTCATGAATGAGGGATTTAGGGAGTTGATGTGGACTTGTCCACTTTGTTCTCTTTATTAGCCTAGATTTAGAAATACAGTAAGTATAACCGTACAAATACCAGTGATACCAATTGCGATACCACTCATGGCACCTTCAATTTCTCCAAGCTCAATTGCTTTACTTGTTCCCACAGCATGACTGGCAGTTCCGGTACCTACTCCAAGAGCAATTTTATTTGCATTGATGGTTTTATTTTTCGTGTTATAGAAGACAAAAAGTTTTCCGAGAATAGGACAAAGGATAGATCCTAATATCCCTGTGAATACTACAGCAATTACAGTAATAGAAGAAATACCACCTAAATTTTCACTTATATCCAATGCGATAGGCATGGTAGTAGATTTAGGAATTAGGGCTGCAGCAATGGAGTTATCTAAGGAAAATACCTTACATAAAATATAAACACTTCCTATAGAACCAATGGCGCCGGTCATACATCCTACAAGGATAGCAATCCAGTATTTCTTTATAAGTTCTTTTTGGTTATAAATAGAATAAGCAAGCAACACAGTGGTGGGTGTTAGGAAAAAGGTAATCATTTCCCCACCTTTTTGATAGTGAGAAACCGGGATGTCAAATAGAACCAAAAAACCAGAAGTAAGAAGAATTGCTATTAAAAGAGGGTGAAAAATAGGATAATTCCATTTCTTTTGAATAATACTTCCTATATAAAAGGTAAATAAACTTAATACGATACCAAATAATTGATTTGAGGTAATAAAATCTATATTCATAACATACACTCCTTAATGTTTTAATTTCATAACAAGTAAAACGGTAAAGCTACTAATCAAAAAAGTAACGCAGGTAGAAACGATACATATAATTATAATGGGTATTAAATTAGATTTTATAATTGGTATATTTTCTAAAATGTTTACCCCTGTGGGAAGAAAGAAAATTGCCATATTTCCTAATAAGAATTGTGCACATTCTTGTAGACTTTCAGGCTTTATAATTTTTAGAATGAACAAAAGAAGCAAAAGTAAAAGCCCAAGAACACTAGAAGGAAAGGTAAAAGGCAACAATTCTGCTATAAATGTACTTGTTAAGCAAACAGAAAATAGGATTAAAAGTTGTTTCATTATTTTCATGATAAATACCATTTACCAAGTATTTGTCAAAATACATGGAAAAGCAAACCAAAGGTTGAAAGCGGATTTGCATATTTTTCCTTTCTTGTTTTATTTCTTTCAACCGAAAAGTAATATAATTTATATTTAAAAACAGTATGTACCAATTATAGTGGATAAACTTATAAAAAACAAACGGTTTTTTTTCCATAGTAGGAAAAATATGGTAATCATTTGCATATTTTACTGTGCTGACTGAAAGAAAGAGAATAATAGGAATGGTATTGGGGAATTTGAAGTATATTAAATTGGTGGTTTTATGGAAAATGGGTTGTGTGAAGAATATGTATATTCAGAAGATTATGTGGAATATATTTTGGAAAGCGGTGGAAATGTAAATCGTATACAGGAAATCTTTCAACCGGATTGTACTCAAAGTGTTAATGAAAATTTTGTGATTATCTATGAGAATAGGGAAAGTAAAGGGGATTTATCTTATGAGAAGCATGGTTATGGGGCGGTACCAAAATGTTTTGGATTACTAGATGTTTCTGCATTGGAAAGTATGGGAGTTTTTCAGGTTCGTAGACAACCTAACCTTGATTTATATGGAAACGAAGTTTTAATCGGGTTTGTGGATACAGGAATAGACTATACTAATGTACTATTTCAAAACGCAGATGGAACAAGTAAGATAGAATATATTTGGGATCAAAGTATTTCGGGAGAAACAGAAAATCAATCGGTTCCCTATGGAATGGAATATACCAAAATAGATATTGATCAGGCACTAGCAAGAGAAAATCCAAGGGAGGCACTTCCCCATGCAGACGAAAATTATCATGGAACCTTCATGGCGGCCCTTGCAGCAGGGAATATACAAGAGGAGAGCGAATTTAGTGGAATAGCGCCAAATGCAAAGATTTTAATGGTTAAATTAAAAGAGGCAAAGAAAAATATAAAAGATTTTTATGGGATCGGGGATAATATTCCCTGCTATCAGGAAAATGATATTATGATGGGGATTGAATATCTCCTTAGGAAATCTGTGCAAATGCAAAGACCAATGGTAATTTGTATTGGTGTAGGTACAAATGGTGGAAATCATGAGGGATTGTTTCCACTTGGAGTATATTTAAACAGAATGGCAAATTTTGCCGGGGTATGTATTGTAGCTGCTGCCGGAAATGAAACCAATTTAGGGCATCATTATGAAAATGAAATTCAAGGGGAAGAGGAGATAGAATTAGAGCTTGAAATTGAAGAAGAAATGGGAATTAGTTTCGAGCTTTGGACAGGATTTTCGGGATATTTGACTGTGGGCATACAATCACCGAGTGGAGAATATACGGAAAGAATTCCCATAAGAAGCTATGAGCAAAAACTGGATTTTCTATTTGAAGATACTACTATCTATGTGTTTTATGAACGGGTAGAATACTATTCAGGGGAACAGGTTATTGTTGTTCGAATGAAAAATCTTGCTAAAGGCATATGGAAGATTCGTGTGTATAACGAAGACGTTGAAGCTGCAAATTTTCACATTTGGTTACCTATGAGAGAATTCATTTCACAAACAACAAAATTTCTAGCCCCCTCACCTGACACGATTATTTGCGAACCGGGAAATGTAAATAGAATTCTTACAGTGGGTGCATATAATCATTTAGATAACACCATTTATATAAATTCCAGTAGAGGCTATACGTCAGGAAACAGTATAAAACCTGATTTTGTAGCACCAGGAGTAAATGTATATGGTCCGGTATCAGCGTTAAGATTTGGGGAACGTAGTGGAACAAGTGTAGCTGTGGCAAATGCAGCAGGAATTGCAGCCATGTTGCTACAATGGGGGGATGGCGTTATAATAAGGTTAAGTTAGTAAGAAACCCATAAACAAAGGGATTCCGCTAATTCAGTCCTATATAAAAAAGCTGAGTTTATTCAGAATTTTGATTAGGACAGGCCTGTTTGTAATCTAATAATTGAATAAAAATCAAACGTGTAGCAATTATGTAACATAAGGAGGGTTGTCCTTATCATAGGATAGCTATGCGTATTTAGCAACAATGTAACATGAATTTTAAGTAGGACTTAATTAGCTCTAACCTAGTGATTTATTTCTCTGGTAGCTTAATAGGTCCTACTTTTTTTGCCCGGAAAAGGAGGTTCAGACAGAGATTACAGAACTGCCACCATACTATATAGCGGCAATGCCGGATTTGATACAGGAAGAAATCAAGGCAAAGGTAATAGCTGCATTGACAGAATGTGGAGAGTGTACCCCAGAAAATGTGGAAAGAGCAAAGAGTTCCAAAATCTATGACTTAGACGATTTGATTGACATTAAGGAATATGTCAGACGCATGGAAGAGGAACAGCGAAAGAAAACAGAGCAGAAGCGGGGGAATGGCAGATGATAAAAGCAATTATTGGTATAGGATTTGCTTTAGTATGGATTACATTCTTT
>JAFQAU010000145.1 GCA_017399885.1 Lachnospiraceae bacterium | reverse complement strand
ATTGTTTGCTTTACCAGCTTCGTCCCCTCTTTTTCAGATTTTACTTTATCAAAAATCTCACTATACTGCTTTTGAGAAACGCCTAAATCAAAATTCCTTCTAAATTGCTGCATACAGTTATAACGGTGGGCATGATATACTTTTGCCTTTGAAGCATATGAGATAGCATATCCCGCATCTATTATGCCTGCTGCCATTATCATATCCTCATTAAAAATTGTTTTTGTAACAAACCCTCCTAATTGGTCATACACGCTTTTTCGATAGGCTGCACATACATTGGAACAAAAATAGGTTTTTATTCCTAATTTTTTCAAATCCGCTTTTGTTTTTATAGAGTCCTCTTCCGGGTAATTAAAGCTTCTTGTATAGCTTTCCAAAATGCCAACCTCATCAGTAGCAAGCTGTCTACCATAAACAGCTGCAACTTTTTCATTTTGAAAGGGTTCTATTATTTTTTCTATTAAGCATTTATCTGCCGGCACCGCATCCTGCGTCATCATCATAATAATTTCTGCTTGTGACATCTTTGCGCCCATGTTTCTTGTACCACCATGATCAAATTCTTTCTTAGAAATATTTACCACAGTAAGATTTTCCACATGTTGATATTTTAATCCAACATCTATTGTATTTTTTCCTGTGCTTGTGTTTATAACAAAGATATGATTAACCTTTACTGTTTGCTTACAAAGTCGTTCTATTAGCTTATCGTATTTTTCATCTGGCTTATATGTTGGAATCACAATATCTACTGTAGGATATGTTTTTTCCATAGCGCCTTCCCTCCATTTATACAAAACTATTGAATAGATAGTAAACACCCATGTAACACTTTATACTACTATAAATGAAACTTTTCGTGTTCACTATCCACTTATATTTCTTGGCAAAAGTTCTCAGAGACCTACTATTGGTCTGCTAATAGACGTTCCACCAACTGTACTGCATCCCTTGCATCTGTGGAATATCCGTCTGCTCCTATTTCATCTGCAAAGCTTTGCGTAATTACAGCTCCACCAATCATCACTTTTGCATCCAAATACTGTTTTTTTACTAATTCTACTACATTTTTCATTTGTATCATTGTAGTGGTCATTAGAGCGGATAATCCTATAATCTTGGCATTCTCCTGTTTTGCAACCTCCACGATTTTCTCTGCTGTTACATCTTTTCCTAAGTCTATTACTCTATAACCGTAATTCTTTAGCATAAGTACAACCAAATTTTTTCCAATATCATGAATATCGCCCTCAACGGTTGCCATTACTATTGTTACTAAGTCTCCTTCCCCTTGGGTTCTCTCTAGCATAGGCTCTAAATAGTCAATGGCTGTCTTCATAGTCTCTGCACTACTAATCAGCTGTGGTAGAAAATAAATATTTTCATCAAAAAGCTTTCCAACCTGATTAATTGCAGGTATTAGCATTTTGTCAATAATTTCTTCCGCTTTATTTTGTTCCTTTAATGCTTGTTTTACTATTTCAATAATACCTTTTCGATTACCTTTGATTACCGCCTCATAAACAGGATGACCTTTTTCCCGGTTTCCTTCCTCTTTCTTCTTATCAACAGAAGTAATGGTCATCTGTCTTTGTGTTACCCTATTAATATAACGAATGTCCGCCTGTTCTCTATTTAATAACAAATCCGAAGCCACTGCCACATTCATTAACAGATCCTGAGATGGATTGGCAATTGCCATGGTTAAGCCTTCTTTTATGGCAAAAGCAAGAAATGTACTGTTTACAAATTGTCTCTCTGGCAATCCAAAAGATATATTAGACAGACCACATATTGTGGCTAAACCTAATTCATTTTTACAATATCTTATGGTTTCCATACATTCTATAGATGCTCTTTTATTGGCACCAATGGTATTTACCAAACCATCTACCACAATATCCTCTTTATTAAGTCCAAGAGAATACCCCCGTTGTGTGATTTTATTAATAATATCTTTTTTTTCTTGCAAATCCTTCGGCAATCCCTCATCAGATAATGGAAGTAAAATAAACATAGCTCCATATTTCTTTGCTATTGGAAGCAGTTTTTCAAATTTCTCACTTTCCAAAGATATGGAATTAATCAATGCCCTTCCCGGATATATTCGAAGGGCAGCCTCCATTACCTCAATATTACTAGAATCAATAGCAAGAGGAATATTGGAAATCATGGTTATATGATTTATAACCTGTAACATGGTTTCTTTCTCATCAATTCCATTCATTCCTACATTTACGTCTAATATATCTGCACCAAGCTCTACTTGTTCTTCTACAAATGTAGTGACAATATCCAGTTTACCTTCCCTTAATTCAGCTTGCAATGCTTTTTTACCTGTTGGGTTAATTCGTTCTCCTACTACAAGAAAATTTCCATCTATATCTATTTCTAAGGTTCTTCTCTCTGTGGTAATTGCACGAATTTTTTCTCTAGAAATTTCTGGTATATCCTTTTCTTTCATACATTCTGACAATTTCTCAATATGCTCCGGAGTTGTTCCACAGCATCCTCCAACTATGGAAATACCTAAATCCACCAAAACTCCCATTTCCTCTGCAAATTCATCTGCCTCCATATTAAATACGGTTTCTCCGTCCACTAACACGGGTAAACCTGCATTTGGTTTTGCAATTAACGGAATATTGGCCACACGTTTCATTTGGGCAACAAGAGATTTCATCTTGTCCGGACCAGTGGAACAATTTAAGCCTACTGCATCTACTCCCAAATTTTGTAAAACTATCACTGCTGTTTCCCCATCTGTTCCATATAGGGTTCTTTCATCTTCATTAAAGGTTAGTGTTACCATAATTGGCAGATCACAAAGTTCTTTAATTGCAAATACAGCAGCTCTACATTCCTGAAGACTCATCATAGTTTCTACAACAAATAAATCCACTCCGGCTTCTAATAAGAAATTTACCTGTTCTTTATAGATGTCTACCAATTCTTCAAATTGCATTTTTCCAACAGGGTACAACTGTTCTCCTGTCATGGTTAAATCTCCTGCCACATATACAGGTCTCTTGGTTTTGCTTTCCAAAATTGCTTCTTTGGTTATTTCTACTAATCTCTTATTATATTCTCTTAAATTAGCTTCTTGCCCATATTCCTTCAATTTTATTCGATTACAGGTAAATGTAGGTGCATATAATATATCCGTTCCTGCATTTATATATGACATTTGAAGTGCTTTCATAATTTCACTGTTTTCAATTATCCATTTTTCCGGACATATGCCTATTGGCATACCTTTTTTCTGTAAATTAGATCCTGTAGCACCATCTAGTACAACAATTTTTGATTGTACCAATTCTAAAAATTTATCTTTATTCATTTCAAAACACCTATCTTTTATTTATTTTTATGTAGCAATTTAGCCGAAGGGGTAAAGTTATAAGCACCTTTTTTGCTTTTCAGGAACCGTTCAGCCAAATGGCTGAACGATTACGTTTCCCCCTTTTTCCTATTGTTAAAGCAAATTCTCTGGATTTAGAGCCTTTAATTCTTCAACTACAAATAAACCATCTTTCCTTATAAGCACATCATCAAAATAAATTTCTCCTCCACCCCATTCTTTTGTTTGGATATTAACCAAATCCCAATGGATTGAGGACTCATTTCCATTCCATGCATCCTCATAACAATTTCCTGGTGTAAAGTGGAAGGAACCCATAATTTTTTCGTCAAACAAAATATCTTTCATAGGTTTTGTAATATATGGATTAACGCCTATAGCAAATTCACCAATATATCTGGCTCCTGCATCTGTATCAAAAACCTCATTAATACGTTTGGTATCATTGGCTGTAGCTTGTATTATTTTCCCATCTTTAAATTCCAATCGTATATTTTCGAAAATAAATCCTTGATATGGGGAAGGCGTATTATAGGTTAATACACCATTTACAGAATCCTTAACCGGCGCTGTATAAACTTCCCCATCCGGTATATTCATTGTGCCTGCGCATGGAATTGCTGAAATTCCCTTAATTGAAAATGATAAATCTGTCCCCGGCCCTACAATACGAACCTTGTCTGTTTTATTCATATAATCCACAAGTGCTTCCATTGCTTTTGCCATTTTGGAATAATCTAAAGTACAAACATCAAAATAAAAATCCTCAAAAGCTTCTAAACTTGTATTGGAAAGCTGTGCCATGGCATTATTAGGGTAACGAAGTACCACCCATCTGGTATTTTTTACCCTTCTTTCGTGATGAACCGGCGTTGCATAATACAACTCATATAATTTCATCTTCTCTGCGGGTACATCAGAAAGCTCTGCCACATTATCGGCTCCGCGAATTGCCACATAGCAATCCATCTGATCCATTTCCTCCCCGTCTATCTTAGCCATTAATTGGAGCTGTTCCTTGGTACAATGTAACAAGGTTTCCCTTAACACTTGATTATCTGTATAATGAGGAAATGGAATTCCCCCCGCCTGGTACACTTCTTTTATAATAGCTCTAGCCAAAGGACGGGTTGTATCTCCAATATAATGTACATACACCTTATCTCCTGACTTTACCTTCATAGAATACTCTACTAGATTTCTTGCTAGGGTTATAATTCTTTGATCCATGTTTTCAGTCCTTTCTTTATTGCACATAACTTATAAATACATTTCCTGCATTTTCAAACATTTCACTAGCAGCTCTTATACTCTTTACCTCTTTTTTCCCATTTGCAGGATTTATATAGGTAACTGCACTTTCTGTATACTCTGTAATTAAATACATAACATTATTATCCAGACAAGCTATAACCGGTCGATTATTGCTAACAAAATATAACACTTCATCTAAAGTACACCCTTTAAGGCTGATCACATTTGCCTCCTTCATTTTTTTCTTTAACAAAGAATACGCTGTTTTTTTACTTTCAGATAAATTTCCAGCATTCGCTGCTATATGATTATATTTCAAAATCATGGCTACACAAGCGCCCTTATAATTCACACCATTCCCAGTTGCAATGATGCCAATATTTCCAATTTGATTATTTTTGTACTTTCCAGCACGCTCATATACTATCTGGTTATCCTCATTAATTACTACACCCATCCATTCCTCTGCCGCATTAATGGCTTTACTTGGGCTACTAAAGGCTCGCTTAATCTCTCCTTCTGCATATACATAGTATCTGGAATATTTGCTTTCATTTCCCTGCAAACGGACTATTTTACTTTCATTAATCAACGTTGTTTTTGTGCTATTTACCTTTGGAGCCTTGTCCATGGTATATCCTGCTGTTAAATAAATATAGTATTCTTTTAAGCCCAACTCTGAAATTCTAAAATTCACACCCATTTCAGGTTCTTTTCCCGCATTAATATTCTGAATACTATCTGATTTTATTTTCACGAAACCATTTCCTTCTTTTTTGGCCCGTTCCATTTGTACAATCTCTTCTACAACTGTAGCAGATGTTACATAAATATTTTCCTGTTCATACACCTTTAGTTCTTTCCCTGTTTTATCTACAATACACACCCTATACATTGGTGTAACCTTTGTTCCATCTGTATCTTCCGAAATATCCTCTTCCCTGGCAATTCCGTATACAATGTTATTATCAATATTTCCAATTAACAAAACACGTTCTTTTTCTTCCGCAGTTATAGATATTCTCTTTTTCGTTTCCAAATCCATTAATACTACTTCTTTTGATTTTACATCATTGGAATTTTCCTGCCATGCCAATACACCAGCCTCTTCTACATAACAATAATCCCCCTCCGCTACTTGTTTGGCTATTACAGATAGTCTTTTTGCAACTAAATCGTAAGAATAAATTACATTACTTACAGCAAAATAAAAGATATTTCCATCGCTTACATAAGAAAATTGATCTAGATTTTCCTTTAATATCTGATAAGTTGTTTCCATAGGTATAAACAGCTGTTCCTCCACTCGCTTCTCCGCCTCAAAATATTTATACAGAATTAAACCTACACAGCCTTCGTAATCTCCACGATTCATATAACCATAAACCATAAAATCCATGTCCCCATTGTTTTTTAACTTAATTACACGAAATGCATGTTGATTATAAGAAGAACACTCTTCTAACTGGGCTGTATCCATAAAAGAAAATACTCTGGTGGCTTTGTTCTCTGTTAAATTATACGACCACAACTCTCCACCTACAGCAAATGCCAATCTATTTTTTTCCTGATTATATAGCATTTCAATATTACTCTTTGGCGTAATTCCTATTTTAAATTCACTTTCCGAAATACTCGTATCTTCTATATCAAATAAAGTTTCCATATTTCTATTAAACTTAAGCAAATACAATCTTCCGGCAGAATATCGCACCCTATAGAACTCTTTAACACGACACAAATCGTTCCCATCGCCCGACTTTATCTTCACAAAATATTCCAAGCTAATTGCTGCTGTTTCAATATTAAATTCTTTGATTGTAGGTACAATCTCAGACACAATTTCCGGCTCTAAATCCCCCCAGGTAACCATTTCTACAGAAGAATGAATATCTATTTCTGCATAATTATCATTTTTCTTTTCCGCACTATATTCTAGGTATCCTGACAACTCGCCTGCTTTTTCTTTTTTTAATGTCTTTTCATGAAAATCCATTACAAAATCCATTTTTTCTTGTAAATAACTTTCACTCCCGTAAAACTTTACCCTTGTAAAATAATGTATTTTTTCTCCCTCTGTGGAAATCGTTGTTACCTTAAAAGCGTACTCTTTCCCCTGCTCTATTGCTGCATTTAAGCGAACAGTAGCAACTTTTCCTTCTTTTGTTTCTTCCATTACAGAAATCTCTCCTGAATCCATCAACGAGTTATCATTTACTTTTCTAAGTTCATATTTAAGCTTTCTTACATTTACTCCATTCTCTGAAATCAAAAGTTGAAATTCCTGTTCAATCCCTATTGGCGTCATAGACTCACGAATAAGACTAGCTTTCAAATTGCTATTATATCCATGTAATATATTTATATTATATCCTTGTGTTTTTACGACCATAATCGGAAAGGAAGGCTGTGATAAATCAACCTTTGTTTTGGTTCCTTCCACATGAACTTCCCTAATGCTTCCACTAAATAAAAAAACTGAACCACAAAAAAACACTAAAAAAACAATCACTCTGTATAAATGCTTCATTTTAAAATCCTTCTTCTTCTAATAATTTTCCTAATGTAATTGAATACCCTAAGTATTCCGTCATATTTTTATATTCTTCCCATCTTTCCATATTTTTATGACCATCCTTTTTCTTAACTCCCCGTATTAAAATATTTTTAGGAGTATGTTCCATATCGATAAATTCTAAAATCTGTGTTTTATATCCACAACTTTCTAATAAATTTGCCCTCATGGCATCTGTAAACAATGCAGCACTTCTCTCTTTTATAATACCATATCGAAATAAAGATGATAATTGTTGATTATACATATTCTGATTCAATTCATGCTGGCAACAGGGAACGGATAAAATTACAGAGGCATTCCACTTGATAGCTTTATATAATGCATAATCCGTTGCAGTATCACAGGCATGTAAGGTTACTACCATGTCCACTTGTTCCTCTCCTTGATAGGTAGCAATATCCCCCTCTAAGAAAACAAGCTTATCGTATCCATACTTCTGACTAAGCTGATTACAATTTTTTATTACATCTTTTTTTAAATCCAACCCAATAATTTGTATTGGATATCCCTTTAATTGATGTAGGTAATAATACATGGCAAAGGTTAAATACGACTTTCCACAACCAAAATCTAATATGGTAAGCTCTTTTCCCTTTGGAAGATTCGGTAAAATATCCTCCACCAACTCTAGAAATCGGTTAATCTGTTTAAATTTATCATACTTTGTCCGTACAATTTTCCCTTCCTTAGTCATAACTCCAAGATCTACTAAAAAAGGAATCTCCATTCCTTCCTCTAAAATATATTGTTTCTTTCGATTATGAGATAAATTCATAGAAAACTCTAGGGTATTCTCTTTTTTTTGTTTTCTCTTTATTGTTACTTTTCCTTTTTTACTAATACGAACAGTTATATCTTGTGTTTTACTATGTAGCTCTGCCTGTTTAAATACCACAGCTTCTCCAAAAAACCATCCCTCAAGCTGTTCTAATAACTGTTCAATTGTACAATTACTATGAAATACCTGCTTACCAGAATACTTTGTAATCTGATACAGAAGTTTATCCTTTAATAAAATAGGTCGAATCTTTATTTTTTGTACAATATCCTTATTGCTGGAATTGGAAATAATACCATCTATAAAATTGTCTTCAAATATTTCTTTACATACAGAAAACCATTGTTCTTCCATAAAATGCCCTCCATTTTATTATATAACAGTTCAGCCAGTGCCAAGATGTTACCATAATACCACTTATTGTAACATCATTTTCTATACCTATGCAATACCTAAAAAGCTTTTGTCTTTAGATTAGTGTAATGTAACCTTTTTTCCTCTATTTACGTATATTAATAAAAAAGTAAAAGGAGCCACTTATGTTTTATTCTAACTTTTCAAAAATCCCGGCACAATCACTAAATTACCAAAAAAATTTTCCATATCTTCATGGACTTCCCATAATCCCCTTATATGGCTATGACAATGTGGAGGAGGCTGATAAGGATTGCGATTATGCCAAATTTTTATATTCCAAGGCAGTTAAGGAAATTCAAAAAGAGGTGGAAGAAGAATGTGATAAGCTTGAATACGCTGGTAGCTGTATGTACCATTCCTATCCAGATAAAGTACATCTACAAATGATTTCTGCAACTATCTATGATAGGGTAAAGAATTTGTCATTAGAGCCCGAGGCCATTGAAATTACGTCCATTATGGAACGCAGATGTCACGGTGACAAATGTCCTCCAGACAAAACACCATGTCATGGTCGACACTGCTCACAAAGGGATCCCATTCCTGACTATGGTCCTGATAGAAAGCCAAATTGGCTAAAGAATTTAATTGATGTTATGCTATATAATGAAATGAATAACCGTCGCCGTCGTTATAGAGGTAGAAATTCCTGGTTTTAGCACCATGCCCAGAGGGCTCTTTATGCTATAGGACGAACTTTCCTATAAAGTAAAAAGAGTTAGTAACAGCAATTGCTCCTACTAACTCTTATTTTTCCAAAGAAAATTTCCCGTTCTATACTAACTCAGGCAAGCACATGAAAATATGTAATATAACAGTTCTAACATGCACCTTTTCTTGCAAAGACCTGCAATACAGTTTTTATCAGAATCTGAATGTCTAATAAAACATTCCATCGATCTATGTATTGCGTATCAAGCTCTACAATTTCATCAAAGTCTGTAATGTTACTTCTTCCATTAACCTGCCACATACCGGTAATTCCGGGCTTTATACTCATTCTTCTCCAATGACCACGCTCATACAACTCCACCTCGTCAAGCGTAGGTGGCCTGGTTCCCACTAAACTCATGTCTCCACGTAGTACATTAAAAAATTGTGGCAGTTCATCTATACTGGTTTTTCGTATAAATTTACCTATCTTGGTAATTCTTGGATCATCTTGCATCTTAAACATAAACTGACCTACCATCTCATTTTGTTCAAGTAATTCATTTTTTTTCTGTTCTGCATCTACACACATACTACGAAACTTATACATAAAAAAATGTCTTCCATTTTGCCCTACCCTCTTCTGTTTGAATATAATAGGTCCTGGTGACTCTACTCGAATAATGATAGCCACAATCAGCATAATGGGAGAACTCAAGATAATTCCAACTAAACTACCAAAAATATCTATAACACGTTTTAAAAAGCGTTCCGACACATTCAAAGAGACTGTATGGTATGTCAAAATAGGATAGGTTCCCACACTGCTAACATAGGTCTGTGCTGCACCAGCCTTAAACGCATTCATGATAATTCTTACCGTTACTCCCATCTCCATGCACATATTTAAATATGGCTGAATATCTATCTGGTTACTACGTGTCTGCATTATATAAATTTGATCTATACCTAACTTATGTATCAATTCTTCCAATTCATTCAACTTTCCTACATAGTCTTCTTCATTGTAATCCTCATCGCTAATGCATACATAACCTAAAATCTTCATTGCCAAATTACTCTTACTTACAAAACGCTCAAACTTGACATAATTTTCTTTTTTCCCTATTATTAATGTCCTCTGTATTTCTCCAAATCTCTCCATAAAAAAATACCTTACAAAAAAAGCATTTCCTAACAGAAAAATATACGAAATTACAAGATATGTTATATAGAATCTTTGATCAATACGAGCTCTTCCTACATAAAAAATCAATATTGTGGTTATACTCACGGATATTAAAAAGGACTTTGTAACTCTTTTTATAATGCGGTCAATATAAAAGAACGTTGTTACATTATATAATCTTGATTCCTTATTGGCCATAATAAATAATATCAAAAAACCCATAGCTACAAAGATATACTCACGTCCAAGAAATTCATCCCCGGTCAGCACTACTATCCCTGCAATGAGAAACGATAAAACGCCAAAAAAGCAATCAAATATAATATAGACCAGATTTGTACTCGCCCCCCGATTAAACTTCCCCATCTGTATCCTGCCTTTCTTTTAGCTAAATTCTCTATACTACTAGTTAGTCTATGAACTGTAGCTAAAATCTTTATCTCATATTCATTCTTTATTCTACATACTTAAAATTCCCATCTTAACTAGTCAATACAAACAAGTGAGCAAAAATACTTCGCCCCCCTTGTGAATACCATAAACGGAACTCTTATTTTAAGAAATTATAGCATTTTTTCCTTTTACTGTAAAGACAGAATCCCCCTTTTTTCTACAACTACTGTAACAACTCAGCAGAGGCTGACCTGTTACGTTGTAAGTCCATATGGAATCGGTGAAAATCAGCCTGATGGACTTATAACTGGTAAAATATACTATATTAATACGTGGGCAATCAGCAGAGTGATTGCCCCTACCTAAAATGTTACCAACATTATGACAATTGGTTACTGTTCACTTAAAAATTTTCTCATACACAATAAGGCACTCTTTTCTAATCTGGAAACCTGTGCTTGTGAAATTTCCACCTCTTTGGCCACCTCCATCTGAGTTTTTCCTTGAAAGAATCTCATTTGAATAATGTCATATTCTCTAGGTGAAAGTTTTTCTAATGCCTCACTTACAGACAATTTTTCCACCCATTTTTCTTCTCTATTTTTTTTATCACTAATTTGATCCATAATATACAGCGCATCTCCTCCCTCTGTATAAACCGGTTCATACAAGGAGACGGGACTTTGAATTGCATCTAAGGCATACACCAGATCTTCCGCTTTTACACCTAGTTTTTCTGCAATTTCCTGCAAAGTTGGTTCATTTTCCGATTGCTTCATCATTGCCTCTTTCGTATAAATTGCCTTATAAGCAATATCCCTCAATGAGCGACTCACTCGAATACTATTATTATCTCTAAGATACCTTCGTATTTCCCCTATAATCATAGGTACAGCATAGGTACTAAATTTCACTCCCTGTGTCACATCAAAATTATCAATTGCTTTCATCAACCCAATACAGCCAATTTGAAACAAATCATCTACATTTTCATTATTATTTGAAAATCTTTGTATAATACTTAATACTAACCTTAAATTTCCTTTAATATATGTTTCTCTTGCATTCTTATCTCCCTCTAAAATTTTTGCAAACAATTCCTCTTTTTCTTCGTTTTTAAGTAATGGTAATTTTGCTGTATTTACACCACATATTTCTACTTTATAAAGTGCCATGGCAATCCTTCCTCCTAACATATAATCAAGTGCTCTTATACTTAATTAGTATTTAGAAATAAGGATTGCCACTAAATTCAAAATTTATGCCTCTAAACGTATCATTTCTTTTCTTAATCTTCTCATAATCTTCTTCTCTAGACGAGAAATATAAGATTGAGAAATTCCCAACATATCTGCAACTTCTTTTTGCGTTTTTTCATCTCCATTTTTATTTTTTAATCCGAATCTCATTTCAATAATAGATCGCTCTCTTTCTGTAAGCTTCTCCATTGCTTTTTCTAATAGGCTTTTATCTACTTCACTTTCAATGTTTTGAGAAATGATGTCTTCTTCCGTTCCTAAAATATCTGATAATAACAACTCATTTCCATCCCAATCAACATTTAAAGGTTCATCAATAGATACCTCCATTTTTGTCTTATTGTTTCTTCTAAGATACATCAAAATTTCATTTTCAATACATCTGGAAGCATACGTTGCTAATTTTATATTTTTTTCCAGATTAAAAGTATTTATTGCCTTTATGAGTCCAATTGTACCAATAGATATCAAATCCTCCACATCTACACCTGTATTATCAAATTTTTTCGATATATAGACCACCAATCGAAGATTATGTTCAACCAACGTAGCCTTGGCTATTTTTGCATTCTCTCCACCTTCTACTAATTGCATCATACATTCACGTTCTTCCTTTGCTTCTAAAGGGGGTGGTAAAACATCTACACCTCCAATATAATGCATATCCCCCTGAGATGGAAAGAAAACATTTTTAATACTTGGAATCATTCTAAATTGAAATTTATTTTGTATCGACACTTTAAATAACATAGTTTTTCACCTAATTTTCCTTTCTTAACAGATACTTTTCTGCCAATTACTTATTCCTAATGGCCTAAATCATCTCACATCAGAGACAATCCACATGTAAAATTACTTGATAATCGCTATTTATGGATAATTTTTTTTGATATATCCCTATAAGTGCTGTGGGATTATCTTTTCTTTTATTTTCATGGTAAATCCTTAAATTATCCACATAAATTCCCAATAGCATTCCATTCTTTTCACCTAATGAATGGTATGGTATGTACATAACCTGTGTACTCCATTCTTCCTGTGTATCCCATTGAAACAAACTTTCAATTTGTTTTTGTTCTGATTCTAATAAAAGATTTTTTATAAACTCGTATTCTACAACTGTTACAGCCTCATTAGTAAATACACTTCTCAAACAATTCCCAGTATCAATTAAAGCTGTGCCACTTCTTATCCTTCCATTTTTTTCTAATTCTATTTTACAAAAATGTGTAACATCCATTTTGCATCTCTGAAATAGCCAGCTTAACCAAGGCAAAATACCTACAAATATAATCCCCTTTATAAATAATTCCAAAGCAGAAACAGATAATATATTAACTGATTCTATTGCAAGCGTGTTTCTTTGTACCATGGAAAAAGATAAAAAACCTGCAAATATAAAGGCTCCCAAATAAAAAATTAGAAATTCCTTTATTCTTTGTTTCAACGTTTCTTTTCCAAAAGATACACGAAACATAATAGTTAAACAACTAAACATGATACCTATTTGGCATATCCAATATTCCCATTTTGCTAAATTATGTAAATTATTTAATAAAAAAAATAAAGAATATGTTCCTCCGGTTCCTCCAATAAAACTACCTAATATAATTTTTCTTTTGGCATTCTTTATACATCTCCAAAATCTTACCCAAATTAGTAATATAAGATTAATATACCAATTACTAATCCAAACAAGATCCAGGTAAATTTTGTATTCCAACATCCACCCCCATTTTCAAGTCTATTTACAAAACTGATAACGTTACTATTTACAGCTAAATTGGTAGCCTTAAAACAATAACATTATTTTTATACCTATATTTTATATAATTTACTATGAATATTTTGTCACTTTCTGTAGTTTTATTTCTTTTTTATTTCTGTTTTTTTCGACATATTTTTACCTTTTTCTAAATTACAAAATAAAGTAGACAAATCCACTTTTACTCCCTAAATCCTCGGGTCGTGGTTTTTGCTTTATAGGACGAACTTTCCTATAAAGTAAAAAATGCTGCATTGATGTCATTCAATCATCAATACAGCAACTTTTTCTCTATATCTATTATTTTCTATTTCCTTTTCTTTGTAAAAAATCAGGAATCTTTATTCCACTATCTGAAGAACTAGATGTATTGGCATTAAAATCATCCAAACGCTGTGTCTCATAGACTGGTCTTGTAGCATTACCTTGTGGTCTTGCTACTTGAGGCCTTGTTGCAGTTTGAACAGGTTTTACTGTTGAAACCGGCTTATTAGCTGTTGAAGCCGCTCTTACAGGAGAAATACTTCCAAAATTAGACTTCATTGCATTATTCATTAATGTACTTGCTGAACGCCCCTGTTGCGCTACAGAATCATCTAATCCGGTAGCAATTACAGTGATAACAGCTGAATCTGGTGCAGTGTCATCATACATAGATCCAAAGATAATATTTGCATCTTCTCCTGCCAACTCCTGAACATAGGAAGCCGCCTCATTCGCTTCAATCAAACTCACATCACCAGATATATTAATAATAACATCTGTTGCACCTTCAATTGTAGTCTCTAATAGTGGGCTTGCTATAGCCTGCTTCACAGCATCTACACATTTCTCGTCACCTTTTCCTACACCAATACCAATATGTGCAATTCCTTTATCAGACATTACTGTGCTTACATCAGCAAAATCCAAGTTAATCAACCCTGGTACGTTAATCAAATCTGTAATTCCCTGAACACCTTGCTGTAACACTTCATCTGCCTTTCTAAGTGCATCCGGCATAGTTGTTCTGCGATCTACGATTTCTAATAGTTTATCATTAGGAATAACAATTAAAGTATCAACGCTTGCTTTTAGTTTCTCAATTCCACTAATTGCATTATTCATACGTGTTCTTGCCTCAAAACGAAAAGGTTTTGTCACAATTCCAACTGTTAAAATACCCAATTCCTTCGAAATTTGTGCAACAACCGGTGCAGCTCCTGTTCCGGTTCCTCCGCCCATTCCACAAGTAACAAATACCATATCTGCACCACGTATAATATCAGTTAATTCTTCTCTACTTTCTTCAGCAGCTTTTTCACCAACTTCAGGCTGTGCACCTGCTCCTAACCCCTTTGTAAGTTTCTCCCCTATTTGTATGCATGTAGGTGCCTTACAACTCTGTAAATGTTGTCTGTCCGTATTCACACAAACAAACTCAACACCCTTTATATTCTCTTCAATCATTCGATTTACTGCATTGTTACCAGCTCCACCAACACCCAACACAAGGATCTTAGCTGCAACATCAGTATCATTTGTTCTTATCTCAAGCAAGGTTGTCTCCTCCTTCTTATTATTCATACTATGACTACCAAACCTCTACACTATATCATACTTTTTTTTGTGTAAATAATCAAGTTTTTTTTAATTATTTATTAAAATAATGGTAACAGTTCAGCAAATGTTTGTTGTAAATCCATACGAAATCTAACAAGAATTTCCCTCCTAAACTTACAACACTATTAATAGAATGTTATGAAAAATCAAGCACCAATTCAACTAACACATATTTTTATTCTTCTTTTTTAAATACAATACTATCTTGTCCCTCTTTGAAATTTCTCATATCCAAAATTCCCTTTAACCCTTGCTTTTTTACCTTTGGTATTAATTTTGATAACTCTGCAATTTCATCATCATATTGCTTTTTTTGCCCCATTTTTACTTTAATTTTTCCTATATGTAAAGTGACAGATTTATCGTATTCAAATACAACTTTATCTACTTTTATTTCATACTTAGACAACAATTGTGAAATTCCAAGAATTTTTTCGAAAATAGCATCTTCTTCAACCACCATTTTCTCATATAAGTTCATACTCGTAAATACGACTCCTTCTATTAGAGGAACATTCTCATTTAAATCTACAGAGGATTCTATAATAACCCCATCCTTATCAAAATATAAATATTCTCCCATGTACTTTATAGAGCCAACCATCGCCTTTTCATATACAATGATTTCTACAGAGTTCCACGATGTCATATTAACTTCTATTTTATCCACAAATGGAATCTCCGGACTTTTTCCAAGTACATTTGTAAGATAAAGTCCCAATGCGTGCTTCGTAATTCCATTATTCATAATAATTTGTTTTATTTCCTCCTCCTGATAAAAATCACACCCAACCACTGAAGTTTGTTCTATTTTTCCAGTAGTAATAATTCCTATCATTCCACATGCTAATAATACCACCAAAGAAATAAACACATATTTTTTTATCTTCTTTTTTAATAGCAGTTTTGGAAGACTTATCATATTTTCATCAAACCCTTCTCTTACTTGAATAAAACTTTTATTCTACTTGTTCTCTTATATCTGCACCGATACTTCTTAAATTCCAAACAATTTTTTCATATCCACGTTCTATATATTCCGGACAATATATTCTACTTCTTCCTTGTGCCCCTAAACCAGCCACTACTAGGGCTGCTCCT
>JAFQAU010000021.1 GCA_017399885.1 Lachnospiraceae bacterium | reverse complement strand
AGAACCGTATATCCGGATTATACGGAGATACGGGAAAATTATAATGATAAATATCAGCTGGTAAGCCGTATAGACGAAGAGGGAAGACAGACCGGCTTCCAATATAATGAGCATTCCCAGATAACGCAGATTACACGGGCAGATGCGAGCAAAATACAGCTTGTGTATGATGAGGCTGGACGTCTGGTCAAGGAACAGAATCCGGAAGGTGTAGATAATGAATAAGAAAGGGTAGTAAAAAATGGAGAGAATTTTAAGTACGTATAATCATGGATTGTGTATGTTTTCGTCTGATATGTTGTGTGATTTTTTGAAAAGAGAAAAAATAAGAACCAAAAAGGTATTGGATTTTTTTCAAAAAGACAAGAAAAGATATTTGAGTTCGTTGGAAGAGGGGATATGGATTCCATTAGCACAAATAGATTCAGGAGAATATATTATTAAATTAGAGGAATGTGATGAAGCTTTTGATGATGGCTGGGAGCAAAAAATAGAATATGAAGGATTTAATATAGATGTTAAAGGAGGCCTTTGGATTTCAGATATTGGTTCATTGCTTGCATTTGATGCAAATGTACTATGTGGAACGGAGAGAACTTTTGAGGATGGAGATGGGACGGTGTTATACTCTGATATTAAATACAATATTCCGAATGGAAAATATTTAGTAAAAATAAAGGGGTATGTTCGTAAACAATTATTAGAGTATCCAAATTCAAATTATGGATATATGTTTTCACTTATTAGAGTTGATGAATTTAATGGATATAATAATCCAAGAGAAGAGATATATAATTTCAATATATCTGACATGGAGTAAGTGTATAATTATATTTTCAACACAGTTTGAAAGAAAAAGCGTTTACTGCTGATTGATAGTAAGCGCTTTTTCGTAATTGGTTCATGAATTAATAGGAAATAAGATATTTGTGAGTAACAAGACAAGTGGTTAAAATCAGTGTACACGCAGTCAGAATTTGGGAAGCCGGTGGAGTATTAAGCTTTTAGATTCTTTATCATGATGAAGTGGTGTACAATGCAGTAAGTATAAAATAGTTTTTTATGAGTGGGAGAAGTAGGTAGGCAATCCAGTCTGGGAGCGAGAGCTTGACATAAATGGAAAAGTAATGCCTGCAGGCAAGGATAACTATGGTCGAACTTTGCAGGACATAGGCGAGAAGACCTTTATACCGTTCCGCTTCCAAGGGCAGTATGAGGATGAAGAAATCGGCTTGTACTATAACCGATTCCGCTATTATGACCCGGAGACAGGTCAGTACACCCAGCAGGACCCGATAGGATTAGCAGGTGGAAATCCAACGTTGTATGGGTATGTGTATAATACGCTTGGTGAGATTGATCCGTTCGGGTTAGATAGAATGCCATCTTGGATGAAATCTATACAAGGCTGGCAACGACATCATTTGATTCCATATAGTGTTTGGAACAATTATGATATATTCTTAAAGTCAGGAATGGATGTCAATGGAGTAACAAATATGACGTATTTGCCTGTGGCGGAAGGAATTGATTTAGTAAATCCGGATAGTTCGCTTCATTTAGGTTGGAATAAGGTACATATGGATTATAATATACTCATTGATGAAAGAGCATATCAGCTTGATCTGCTATGTTATCAAAATAATTGGGATCAAAGTAGAATACAAAAAGAGATTATGAATTTGCAAAGTGAAATAGAAAGTGATTTAAAAAAAGGAGCGATAAAATGTCACTAAAACTATATAAAATTACTACAACGCTTGAAGAACATCCAGATTTTACGGCTAGATTGAAAAACAGGACAAATGAAATTTATTCTTTTTTTAGTTTTAATCATGGTGATGTGGAACAAATGAAGAATAAAAAAATTGATTTTTTGGCTGGGGCAGGATATACATTGGAAAATATTGAAAAGACAGATTATATAAATTGTTCACCACCATTACTTTTTTCAGAAAGATTTGTTGAAAAAATTGGAAACGAGCTAAGTAATGAAGTGGAATTTTTTCCGTGTAATTTAATTTGCAAGGGAATTAGTTTGAATTGGTACGCAGCAAGAATTATGCGAAAAATGGCGATAATAGATAAAGAGGCATCAACATATTCAATATTGAGCGAAGGGGAGAAGGTTATACGAATTGCAAAGTATAGGAATGATATAGACGAAAATTTTTATATTGCAAGAGATGACGAAAATATACCATATTGGGTTGTTAGTGAGTTGTTTATGGAATTGTGTAAAAAAAATAATTTGTCAATTCGTTTTAAAGAAGTATAGGGTTAGAGAAGGAAGTTGGAAGACGAATGAACAGTGCATAAGCAAGGCAGGAAGTGAAAATGTTATTTCCATTGCTAAAGGGAAGATACTAGTTGAGGAAAGCAAGTGGGAAAAGAAAGGTGGTGCATGAATCCACATCAGAAGATAGACTTATAGGCAGACTATGTGACTGAACTTTCGGAGAGAGAGGTAGAAAAATGTTTGTAAATACATCAAAAGCAATAGGTATCGATGATATAATTGAAATAGAGAGAAAAATAAATCTTGTTTTACCTAAACAATTAGTAAAACATTATATAAAGTATAATGGTGGAATTCCTGAAAAAAGATTTTTGTACTCATGCATCTCTGATATAGAAACATCTGTTCAAACATTTTTATCTATGAAATATAAAAATGAGATAGGATATACATTAGAGGATATGTATTTACATTTCGTGAATAAAAATGTAATCCAAAAAAAATATGTACCGTTTGCATGTGACGCAGGAAGTAATTTGTTTTGTATAGATGTGGAAACTGGAAAAATCGTAATAGTGTGGATGGATATGGGGGAAGTAAATGAGAGCATGATTCCTGTATTGAGTAACAGCTTTGACGAATTTATTGATTCTTTAGAAGAGGATGAAGAAATATAAAATTTGTGTAGTATAATAGAAATGTGTTTGGTTTAAATCCGTTTGATACAGTTAGAGAGGCGCTTCGTTATGCAAAGGAGTTAGCAGGAATTCCTAGAAGTCAACAGCCTGTTAGACAATGGATAGTAACAGGTGATGTAACCAAATACAAAAATAGTAATTATGTAGTATCTTTTAATAAAGGTGCACAAGGGAGATATTATGAGTTTATTAATGCGGAAGGACAAAGAAGGGTTGTTGCTTTGCACACGAATGATCCTTATAGAACAACGCATGCACATGCGGGAAAGCCTAAACCTGGTAGCGATCCACGTACATATGATTTTAAGAGTCCTGAAAATAAGTATGCAGCGATTGATGATATTAAGAATAAAAAAGATCATTACATAGATATAAATTGTAAGGGGTAGTAAGATGGATTTAAAAGAAAAATTAGAATTACTAAGATTGACTAACAAATTTAAAAAATATGATGGGATTAAAGAATTTGAAATTTTTTCAATAGACAAGCTAACAGAAAGAGAAAGAGAAGTGT
>JAFQAU010000020.1 GCA_017399885.1 Lachnospiraceae bacterium | reverse complement strand
CTCACAAAATTGGGCAAAAATCTCCTATCGTCTGCTTGTGTTTGTCTGGCACGGACACCATCTGCAAATTGTTATCTTATTGTTGTGCAATTTGACAAGTGCAATTTAGGTTATGTGCTTTTGACACCCTAATCTTTATAGAAAAGTTCGTCCTATAAAGTAAAAAACGCTTTGCGAGGATGCGTACCAATTGGTATGGAAGATATATTGCATATCTCAATCCTGTAATAGTTAGTAATCCCACTGTCCTGTTACAAAAATATTTTAGATATTACAAAAAGATAAATAAAAGTTTAGGAATTACGTAGAAAAGAGTTTTTTCTTGCTTTTTTATATGGGGAATGTATAATTATTGTATAGAGATTGCCAATAATTAGAATACATATAGGTATGGTTTAGATTGGGACAATCACTTAGCGGATTGTTCATGTGTGATTAATAGGAGGAGTTTATTATGATTACAAGACAAGCAAAACTTATAATGAAGAATAAACCTAATGTGACGGATTTAGCAGGCGAAAAAGTAATGGTAGATTTTAAATATGGAAAGTATTTTATGTTAAAAGGAGTGGGTAATGATATTTGGGAGATGTTAGAAGATGAGATAACCGTGAATGATATTATAGAAAGACTATTATCTGAATATGAGGTAGAAGAAGCGGAATGTGAGAATACTACTATAAAATTTTTAGAGCAATTAGAAGAGTTAGAATTTATCGAGGGAGTAGTATGAGTATAATCGGTTTTTTTAAATATAATAAAAATCGTAGAATTACTATTGAGGCGTGGATTTATTGCATGATTTATCGTTTTCTTATTTTTTTTATACCAATGAGATATTTAGAAAAATATTTTGGTGAGAAGGAAAAGGAAAGCCATGAACAAGGAACAGACAGAGATTATTATTGGGCTTATAGAGTAAGTAGAGAAGTAAATAGAATTGCTGATAAGACTCCGTGGGATAGTAAATGTCTTGTGAGAGCTTTAGCAGCGCAACACATTTTACAAAGACGAGGAGTATCAACCACATTGTATTTAGGTGTTGGAAAAGATGAAAATAAGAAGATGATTGCACATGCGTGGCTAAGGTGTGGTTCGTTTTATGTAACAGGTGGAGCAGGTGAAGAATATGCCATGGTTGCAAAATTTAAAAAGTAAATTTGCACCATGGCTTTTTGTCTTATAAGATTAAGGTTAAAGGAACAAGAATTGCTAGTTCATTTTATAGAAAATTTATTGTTTTCTGTGCAGTTAAGCATTTTTGATACCCTAATCCTTACAGAAAA
The DNA here is from genome assembly GCA_017399885.1 of Lachnospiraceae bacterium. Lineage (GTDB taxonomy): Bacteria > Bacillota > Clostridia > Lachnospirales > Lachnospiraceae > CAG-411. Next base: position 16,707 of record JAFQAU010000020.1, on the reverse strand, counting down.
GAGTATAAAAAGGAGAAAATAAAATGAATAGGATAAAAAAGATAATAATATTTTCTTTTGCATTTAGTGTAATAGCATTTATATGTTTTGGTGGCAAATTACATGCAAGTGAGAGTGATGTTATTTTGGTTGAAAAGTATGAGATATCAGATGGAGAGTTTACACCTGGAGGGACAGTGACACTAAAAATAAGATTATATAATGCAAGTCCTGACAAATCAGCCAAAGGAATAAAGGTATCCTTTACGTCCTCTTGTGGAATAAGTCCGGTATACAAAGATGATAATCAGGTATATATAGATAGTATGGGACCAAGAGAAACAAGAGACATGGAGTTTGAGGTGGATATACCAAAAGATATAACCTTAGAAAAGGCAGGTATTGATTTAAGTATATCCTATTCTTATTCAAGTACAAAAGAGAGTTCTGAAAATTTTGTTTCTTTGGCTATACCAGTACAATATAATAGTTCTTTTATTATAAATAATGTATCTGCTGTAGATTCTGTTATGCATGGCTCCAAGGCATTGATTAGTATTAGTTATACAAATGGAAGTGGAAGTGAGCTAAAAGATGTATCTTTTCTCTTAGAGGGAAATATTCCAGAGGAAGAAAAAAAGATAGAAGTTGGAAATATAGAGGCAGGAGTTTCACAATATCAGGACATATATGTAGAATTCTATAATACAGGGGAGCAAAGTATGGATATTTCCATTTCCTATAAAGATAAGGAAGGTAACGTATTTGTAAAAGAAATTGCTTCAAAAAATATAGTGGTTATTGAAGAAGAAATAGAAGAAGAAAAAATGGTGGTTGATCAACCAGAGAAAAGTGAAATAATAAAAAAGAAGATTTTTAAGGCTATTGTTATGATTTTAATTGTAATAAACGTTTTTGGTATTCTATATTATTTTGCCAGAAAAAAAGAATAAGCAGAATATGCCCTGTTAAGCTGTTAGAAAACTGTCTATGACATGGGAAGAGGGGAATAGTTTGGTTCTTTGGTTGTACTGTTTCGAATTTAAACTTGAAATTTTACTAATTGATTTGGAGAAGAGGTAATATATATGGAAATGAATGTAAATATAAAAAGGTGTTTCTATGAATTATGGAAAAAACGAGAAATAATAGTTATGATTGTAATTTTTAGTATTCTGGTAGGCATATATATGATGCTTAATATGGAAGAAGTTGGAAACTATACAGCAACCTCTTCAATTTATAGTGTTGTATATGGTTCCTATGATGAAACGATAACAGAGCAAACTAATTTAGCAGAGTTTTCAGCAATTGTTGGAAGTTCTAATGTGGCAAAACGTGCAGCTACAATGCTGGATAATATAAATATAACGGAAGAATATATTAAGAGCATGTTTTCCATTAATAGTAGTGGGAATATTTTGTATGTAAACACCTATTCTTATGATAAAGAATTGGCAGTGGATGTGGCAAATGCAGTAGCAGAGGCGTTTGTTATTGAATATAAGAATCTTACAAGTGAAGAAAATATTCAGGTATTTGAAAAGGCACAGGAAGCTGTTCGCTACGGTGGCGATAATACCAATAAAAAAATGACTCTTATTATTTATACAGGGGTTGGTTTCTTTTTGATATGTGTAATTATTGTACTCCGTGTTATTTTTTCAGCAAAAATCCAGGATTTTACAGAATGTGATTTTGATGGAGAAGTAGAAATATTAAGTGTAATTCCTGAGGGAAAGGAGTAAGTCATGAACAAAAAAACAATTGATTTTAATTTATTTACCAATATAAATTGCTTAGATGCATTTGATCGGGTAGTGGTAAAGGTTCATTTAAAAAAGATACAATCACAGGATGCTGTTTACTTGGTGTGTGGAACAGATCCAAAGGTTGGATCTACTATGACAGCAAGACATATTGCAGCGGGAATTGCAAAAATAGGAAAAAAAGTGTTATATCTAGATGCAGATATGAAAAAGCTTAGAGAAAAGAAAAATCTAAGGGAAGATTACAAAAGTGGATTGGACAAATATTTAACAGAAGAGGTAGCTTATGAAGATGTAATATATAGAACATCTATTCCTACACTTGATGTTATACCTGCATCAAAGAAACAAGAGTCGGTACAGCTATTATGCTCAAAAAAGATGGAGGAATTGATTGAGGCATTGAAGCAGGAGTATGAATTTATTATAATAGATGCACCTTCTATGGGGGCATCTTCTGATGCGGCTGCTATACTTGGATACGTGGAACAGGTTATTTTGGTGGTAGCACCAGAGAGGAGCTTTAAAAAGCAGCTAATAAAATGTAGAATGGAAATACAAAAATACGGTTCCAGCTTATTAGGAGTGGTAGTTAATCGTGTTGATAAATATGGTTACAGCGACTATATGAAGAATGGGGATTATTATCACGAGAAAAAGACAAAAAGAGGATTAGAAAAACTAATTCAGAAAATCTTTTCCAGAGAAAAAAAGCATATAATAAAGTAGGCAGGAAGGTAAAATGATGTATAAGCTGGAGGGATATTATGGAAGAACATATTGAATATTTATTTCAGTTACTGAATAGTGTTTTGTATGATAAACCAGTGCCTAAATGGAATAAAAAAATAGATTGGAAAAAAGTTTGCACGGCTGCACATTTTGGGGAAGTGTTATCGATTTTATATAATAAAATGAATCAAATAGAAGGGGATAATGCACCATCTGAGGAAATGCTGAATTTTATAAAGAATTATTCGCTTAGGATGGGAACCAAAAAAATACAAAGTTATAAGAAATATAGTGAAGTTTTAGAGGAAGCAAAAAATAGGGGAATAAAAGTAATAACGTTTAAGGGTCCTTTGTTGGCAATGCTGTATCCAGAGCCATTTCTTAGATGCTCTTGCGATATGGACTTGTATGTAGAACCAAAAGATTTAAGCAGGATGGAACAACTATTAAAGGATATGGGATTTAAAAAGAATGAAGAACATTCTAAAGTTTGTGTTCCTGTATATATTTATGAAAATTTACTTCTCATAGAAGCCCATAGTTGCTTATGGGAGGATTACAAAGGAAAAACAATAGATAAATTAGAAGCAATGCAATTGCTTAGTCCAGACACCCTTTTACATGTAAACGCATGTGGTGTTGCTGTTTTAACTTTAGGATATGAGGAACATTTAATCTTCCTTATATTTCATCTAATTAAGCATGTAGCATATAATGGTTGTTCTATTAAAACAATTATTGATATTGTTCTTTATGTTAATACATATATAGATAAAATTTCAAAAAATCATTTTTGGGAGAAAATGCAACATCTTGGTTATGATACATTTTGTAGAACATTGTTTAGCATTGGATGTTGTTATCTTGGTATGACAAAAGATATCTTTATTGATGATTCTTATAGTGAAGCTGTGGCAGAAACAACCTTGAAAAAAATGTATGATACCTATATTTTAAAAGCAAGCTTAGGAGATGAGGAAGAAAGGATAGCAGCTTCCATTGCCTATCAGTCTTATCACAAATGTGAAGGTAAGAAGGTTGGAAAGCTTCATATGTTTATGAAGGCATTATTTCCTAGTTCTAAGGATTTATCTTTTCGGTATATGTACGCAAGAAAGCATGCTTCGTTAGTATGGATAGCATGGATTCATAGGGCATTTAATCAAATTAGTTATCGAATGCGAAAGGATAAACAAGAGCAGGTAAATATGCTTGGGAATGTGAAATTGGCAAACCAGAAGCTTACCTTACTTGGTGAAATGGGATTGATGGAGAAAGAGTAACAAGGAGATTTTCTATGAAAATTGCAATGCTAGGTCATAAAAGAATACCATCTAGAGAAGGTGGCGTAGAAATTGTTGTGGAAGAGTTGGCTACAAGAATGGTAGCAATGGGGCATCAGGTTGTTGCCTACAATAGAAAAGGGAATCATGTATCAGATAAGAGTTATACTTTACAAGAACGAAGGGAATATAAGGGAGTTAATATTGTTAATGTATTTACATTGGAAAAAAAAGGACTCAATGCGTTGATTTACTCTTTTTTTGCTACTATAAAGGCGGTTTTTGGGAAACATGATGTAATACACTATCATGCAGAGGGTTCCTGCGCCATGATTTGGATTCCTAAATTATTTGGAATTCGTACAGTCGCAACCATTCATGGACTTGATTGGAAAAGGGCAAAATGGGGAGGATTTGCAACAAGGTATTTATTATTTGGTGAAAAAATGGCTGCAAAATATGCAGATGAAGTGGTTGTTTTATCAAAGAATATGCAAAAATATTTTATGGATACATATAAAAGAGAGACCAAGTATATTCCTAATGGTATAAGCTTGCCTACTATAAAATCCCCTAAGCTTATTAAAGAAAAGTATAATTTAGAAAAAGAAGAGTATATATTATTTTTGGCACGCATTGTTCCGGAAAAAGGTGTTCATTACTTGATTGAAGCTTTTAAGCAAATTAATACAGAGAAAAAGCTGGTTATAGCAGGTGGATCTAGCCATACCTTAGAGTATTATAAAGAAATAAAAGCTATGGCAGAAACAGACTCTAGAATTATTCTGACTGGTTTTGTACAAGATTTATTACTGGAAGAACTATATAGCAATTGTTGCTTATATGTTTTACCAAGTGATGTGGAAGGTATGCCTATTAGCTTATTAGAAGCAATGGGGTATGGGAGAAGATGTTTGGTAAGCGATATCCCTGAAAATACAGAACTTGTAGCGGGACGAGCAACTGTTTTTAAACATGGAGATATAGAGGATTTGAAAAATAAATTAGTGAAATGTTTAGAGGATAAGGAAGAAACTGGTAAGGAAAATATATCTTACGTAAAAGAAAATTTTAATTGGAATAAAATAGCAGAGCAAACATTGTCATTATATAAGAAATAAAGGAAAGCAGATCTGCCAAGGGGATGAATTTTTACTTTTTACGAAAAGTGGTTTTAAGAAAATACAATACAAAGAAATGGACGTTGATAGAATGAAGATAGGAATAATAACACACCATTATATAAAAAACTATGGTGCTTTTTTACAAACATATGCTCTGCAGCAATATTTAATAGAAACATATCCACAAGCGGAAGTAGTAATTGTAAATTATGTAAATAAAAAGCATAAAATCATTAACATCGGGGGATGTTTTCGGTTTTTCTGGAAAAAGGAAAGTCTAAAGGCTTATTTGGAAAAAATAAAAATACCTGCTACCTTTTCGAAAGCGGAAAAAAAATACTTAAACATCACAAAGCCATTGCGTAATGCAGAAGAAATTAATGCATTAGGCTTAGATTGTATTATTATTGGAAGTGATGAGGTGTGGCATTATGAAGATAAGGCAGCTTCTCCCATAAAGTTCGCTGTTGGCTTAAGAGCAAAAAAAATTCTATCCTATGCACCAAGCTGTGGTGGGGTGAATTTAGAACATCCAATTCCAGACTATGTAAAAAAAGGTTTACATAACTTTACAGGAATATCAGCAAGAGATGACTTGTCTGAAGCATTGGTTCACCGTGTATTAGGGTATAAGCCGGTACGTGTATTGGATCCAACCTTGCTTTATGATTTTCCTGTCTATGAAGATGAATTTACAAAGAAATTAAAGCAAGAGAAATATATATTAATGTATTATTGTGATAAACTGCCAGCTGAGGGAATTGAAGCTATAAAAAAATATGCAAAAGAGAATAATTTGAAGATTTATGGGGCAGGAGAATATGCAAAATATTATTCTGACGTAACCATAAATGTTTCTCCGTTTCAATGGGTAGAAATGTTTCGGAATGCCAGTTTTGTGTTTACGGGAACTTTTCATGGAGCAGTGTTTTCTTTGATTACTGAGAGAAACTTTGCTACTTATTTAACAAATCCAAGTAGGGTAAAAAAAGTAAGCTCTCTTTTGGAACAGTTCTCTTTGCGTGAACGTATAATTGAGGAAGAAAATTTAGATAAAATACAACTGTTACTAAAGGAAGAGATTGATTACTCTACTTTTAATGAAAAGAAGAAAAAGGTTAGAGAGGTTAGTTATAGTTTTCTGGAAAGAGAATTATTTAATAATGGAGAGTGAATAGGATGAATAAACATGCCTACTTGATTATGGCACATAACAATTTTGATTTTTTAAAAAAGGAATTGTTATTGCTAGATGATGAGAGAAATGATATTTTTATCCATGTTGACAAGAAAGCAAAAGACATAAATATGACGTCTGTTATTGAGAATATAAAGAAATCAAAAGTATATTTTATACCAAGAAGAAAAATAAAATGGGCGGGATATTCTGGAATACAATGTGAATTGGAACTTTTAAGATCAGCAATCAAAGAGGGGCAATATGCTTATTATCATCTATTGTCAGGAGCAGATTTGCCTTTAAAATCTCAGGATGAGATACATGAATTTTTTTTCCAACACCAAGGAAAAGAATTTGTGTCCTTTGATAGGAAGACACCAAGGTTAGAGGATTTAAATAGAGCAAAAAGATACTATTTCTTTCAAGAGATATATGGAAGAAATCGTAAAAATCCAATCCTTTTGGCATTATTTATTTTGGATAAAATATCAATCAAAGCACAAAAAGTTTTAAATGTAAACCGGTTTCGGAAGGAACAGGGGTTGCAATTGCAAAAGGGACCAAACTGGTTTAGCATTACCCATGAACTTGCGTTATATGTATTGAAGAAAGAACCTTGGATAAAGAGATACTTTTCTTATACGAGAAGCGGAGATGAGGTTTTCTTGCAGACCATAGTAAATAATTCGAAATTTAAAGAAAGACTGTATCAGGATGGATTGACAAAAAATAATAATGCCTGTTTACGAAAAATAGACTGGGGCAGGGGGAAGCCCTATGTTTGGCGAGTACAAGATTATGAAGAGCTAATAAACTCAGGATGCCTGTTTGCAAGAAAATTTGATCCAGGTGTTGATGAAAAAATTATTAATATGTTATATGACAATGTTATGAAAGATGAGAAATAATATAGAAACTTGGAGGTACAAAGAATGCTAAGGTTAGATCATAAATTTACAAAAATTACATATTTCTTCTTTGTATTTTCCTGGCTTTTAGGAGATTATTCAGGAAATCGAAATGATGATTATAAATATGCATTTTGGATTATGTCTTTTATATTGGCAATTTTTCCTATCATATATTATGCATTAGGCTATAAAAAGATGGAAAAGAAATGGGATAATTATACCCTAAAACAAATTTTAATTGTGGTTGGTGTGTTTGCTATGATTTCAATATGTGCTATGCCAATCAACGGTTTTCATTTACTTATGTGGAAGGATTTGTATTATATCCTTATGCCCGCATTATATGTATTTGCCATTATAAATTTGGATGATAATAACAGCTTAGATTATTATGTGAATTTGATATTTTTTACCTATGTTGCATATTTTGTTTATGTATTTGGAATAAGTTCTTTTACGCCCGCCAATTTTGCAAGAATATCCTTTCCGGAGTCCTATTCTCCGTGGGAATCTGGTATGGCAGATATATTTGCGATCTGCTTCTTTTATTATTATACAAGGAAAAAATGGGGATGTTGTCTCATAGCCGGGTTGTTAAATTTTATGTCGTTTAAACGTTTACATTTGTTCTTTATGGCTTTTTATATTGTAGCTAAGCCATTTTTAAAAAATAAGCCCGTACCTAAGCTAATAGAGTGGGGCTGTAAGATTGGGTTAATTCTATCTCCTTTATTTATTTATGCTGCTACTTCAGAAAATTTTGCAAACTGGTTTGAGATAACCTTCCATATGAATTTGAATAGTTTTACTTCCGGGCGTTTTAATCAAATAAATTTAATAAATGGTTTGTCAGAAAATATGACAGGATTAGGAATGACACATCTTATGTTAGTAAAATATGGTTTTCCGGTAAAACGGTTGCATTGTGATATATTACGTTTTCTAATTGAGACTACTGTCATTGGATTAGTTGTATTCGTAAATTCGTACTTAAACATAGCAAAACGTAATCAAAAGAATTTTTCGTTAATCATGTTTTTTATGATTATTATGGTATCTTCCACATGTATAGAAAATACTTTTTATTGGATGTTGATTTTCTTGGTAATGGAAGGAATACAGAGGGATTCTCACAGAGAGGAGATAAGTCATGGAAAAGAATTATCCAAAGGTTAGTATTATTGTACCTATTTACAATGGCGAAAAAACATTAAAACGATGCATAGAAAGTATTTTACAACAAACCTATGCCGATTGGGAGCTTATTTTGATTAGTGATGGTTCCACAGACAGGAGTAATGAGATCTGTAAAGAGTATGAAAAAACAAGTGAAAAAATTCGTTTTATTTATAAGGAAAATGAAGGAGTATCTGCCACAAGAAACAGAGGCTTAAAAGAGGCAAAGGGCATTTATGTGCAGTTTGTAGATTGTGACGATTATTTAGAAAAAGATTATTTAAAAAAGATGGAGCTTGCAATGGAACAAGAAGATGCGGATATGGTTATAGCAGGCTATACAAGGCATAAGAATAATCAAACCTTTGTAAACAAACCCAAGGAAGAAAAATTATTTCATAAACAGGATTTTGCAAAGCGTTTTTTTGATTTATACAACTGTTGGCTTATCAATACACCATGGAATAAAATTTATAAGAGAGAAAAGATTAAAGAAGGATTTCCAATACACATGTCTTTAGGAGAAGACTTATTATTTAATCTTTCATATTTAAAAGAAAATCAAAAAGTCTATGTTATTGAGGAAGCAGGATACCAATACTGTATTGAGGGAGAGGGGTCCCTTGGTACTTGTTATCGTGATAATAAATTTGAAACTTCCATGTATTTACATAAACAGGTAACAGAATTTGCAAAACAAGCCTTGGGGTTAAGAGAAGAAAAAGATTGGAAGGACGAAATTTTGCTAAAGGAATTGAGAATTTCTATGGTAAATTTAGTAAAAAGTAAGGTTTTTTCAAAATCTGAGAAATTAAAAAAGATAAAAGCTTGGTGCAAAGAACCAGAAGTGAAAAAAACATACAAAAGATGTTCGAATCTGTCTATAAAGGAACGAATTTTTGGGTTTTTAGTGGTTCATAACTTAAGTACTCTTATATATTTGTTTTTTAAATTATAACAATTACAAGGAGGAAATAAAGTGGAACAAAATAGAGTGGAATGGTTAGATGTGGCAAGGGGAATTGGTTTACTATTGGTAATTATTGGACATACCATGACTACGCCCATTCGCCAAGCATCTGAATTAGCAAATTGCATATATACGGCAATTTATTTCTTTCATATGCCTTTTATGTTTTATTTATCGGGAAGAACCTTTGGCATGTTTTGGGAAAGAAATAAAACCTTAGCAAATAGCAAATGGATAAAGAAAAAATGGTGCACTCTAATGGTCCCTTATTTCACATACGGGGTTATAGTCTATTTTATCTTCTCTGTGGGAAATAGAATTCAAGGGATAGATGCTATTTTGGAAAATGCAGGTTATGGAAGACTTGGAGTAACAGACTGGATCTTTGGTGTTCTTTGGGGAGACAATTTATATGCATATCATTTGTGGTTTATTTATGCACTATTTTTGATGAATTTAGTAAGCTTTTTTATGAGTAAATATATAAAAAAACATCAGTGGATATTACTTGTGCTTGGCCTAATATTAGCAGATGCGAGAACTTATGTGGATACGACTTATTGGGGAATCTTTAATTTATTTATGAAATGCTACTTATGGTTTATAATTGGCACATATTTTGATTTTTCAAAGGTAGTAAAAAAAACATGGGCGATTTTTTGGCAAATGATTTCCGTTCTATATTTGATTTGCTATACAGGAAATAGGAATGGATTCTTTACCAAATTGGATAACCAGATACTGGAGCCTGTAAAATGGGTAATGGATGTAGGTATGATAATGGCACTGATACAGATTTCCATGTTATTGTCTGGGGCATTAAGGAAATTTTTTTCCTATACAGGTCAAAATTCCTATGGTATTTATTTGTTTCATCAACCGTTTTTTGCATCCGGAAGTGGATTGGTATTGTATAAGGTGTTGGGTTTGCCGTTGCCGATAGCAATTTTAATAACATTTTTATTATGTTATGTGGTTCCACTTGTTATGATAAATTTGTTAAATAAAAGAGGATTACAATTTTTGAAGCCATATCTTTTGGGAGAAATAAAAAGAAAGAAGGAATAGCATGAAGGTTTCCATAATTATACCGGTATATAAGGCGGAGAAATATATCAAAAGGTGCGTGGATTCTGTTTTAGCGCAGGAGTATAAGGATCTGGAGATAATATTAGTGGATGACGGCTCCCCTGACAATTGTAATTCCATTTGTGATGACTATGCCAGGAAGGATGAGCGAGTAAAGGTAATTCATAAGAAAAATGAAGGTGTTTCGAAAGCGAGAAATTCCGGTTTAGAACAGATTACTGGAGATTATGTGCAATTTGTAGATAGCGATGATTATTTAAAACCACAGATGACCAAAATGTTAGTGGAGGCCATGGAACGAGAACAGGCTGACTTAGTAGTTTGTGGGTTTATGGAAGATAATCTAAATTTTAGCAGAATATCTAAAATGGAGGAAAAGCCAGGAATATATAAGAAGGAACAAATATTGGAGAATATAACCAGGAATCCATATTCTTTGCATTATGGTGTACTTTGGAATAAGCTGTTTCGTGCAGAACATTTAAAAAAACATTTATATTTTCAAGCCCATATGAATTTTGGAGAGGACTTTATTTTTAATCTTCATTACTTAAAGTATGCAAAGAAGATAGCTGTAATAGAAGAACCCTTGTATTTTTATGTACGTTATAATGAAGATTCTCTTATGTATCAGCAGACGAAAAAAAAGGAAGAGTTACATATGTATATGCAGTACTTAGAGAAGCGTTTGTTATTATTCCAAAAATACCGGGATTTTTATAAGGAAGAAGGCTTGTACCAATGTAATTGTAATGCAATTAATTCTTATTTATTGAAGGTTTACGTATCTGAGAAATTAGAGTTGAGGACATTAGCATTAAATAAACAAGAAAAGAAGCAATGCATAAAGTATTTAGAAAATAATAAAGAGATAAAAGCAATGAAAGCGGAGATGAGCAAGTGGTATTATTATAAAATGAGTTTGCGATATTTTCTAGGAAAATGTAAGGTGTTGCTTCGAAATCACTTGGTAAAAAATTAGTAGGAGGGTATTCTATGGATAAGGTTTTGCTGAGTATAATTATACCCGTTTATAATGCAGAAAAATATATTAGTAGAGCAATAGAGTCCATCTTGTCACAAGAGTTTGAGAATTTTGAGATTATTGCCGTAAATGACGGTTCGAAAGACAAAAGTTTACAAATATTGGAATCTCTTTCTCAAAAAGACAAAAGGATAAAAATCATAAATAAAGAAAATGAAGGAGTTTCTAGAGCACGTAATTTTGGAATTCAGCAGGCAAAGGGAACCTATATTACTTTTATGGATGCAGATGATTATATGGAGCCCAATGGTTACCAAGGAGTAATAAGTGAATTGGAAAAAACCAATGCACAGGTGGGCATTTTTGCTTTCTTTTCGGAGGATGAAAAGAAAAGGGAGACGGTTTTACTTCCTTGGGACACCGGAACTGTATTAAAAAAGAAAGAAATATGGGAACAGTTAATTCCTTATATGATAAAGGTTTATCCTGAGGATGGACTTGCTTCTAATATTTTTGGATCTGTATGGCGGATATGCATAAGAAGAAAATTTTTAACAGAGCAGAGGGCTTCGTTCGATCCCTCGCTACATATAGCAGAAGATTTTGATTTTTGTATCCGTTTATATAGTAAGGCAGAAGATATTGTTATTATAAATGAACCTTTATATCACTATATCAGATGGGATAATACTGCTTTGGCTGTATATCGGAAGAATCAGTTTACAGAAGGAAGAGAAAATCAGATCCGTTTAAAAAGGTTTCTTGAAGAACAGGGTCAATATAAGAACTTAGAAAAAAGGTATATAGGAAGCTATCTTGATGTTTGCATAGGAAGTATGGTAAATTATGTAAGACCAGGTGCTCCTTCCTACAGAATAAAAATAAAAGAATTAAGAGAAGTAGTGGAGCAGATTTCCAAGGACTGTATTTATGATAAAAGAAACCTTGTTCCGTTAACAAGGAATCAAAAAATTGTTTTATGGTTAATCAAAAAGAAAAGAGTACGTCTTATCTTGTTATTTACTTACATAAGACAGCAAAGAAGAAAGGGATGAAGGAATGGCATCAGATGGAAGAATAGAAAAAATGCAAAAAAATATTGCATGGGGAACCTTTAGTAGAATTGTAGTAATGATTTACAGCTTTGTTTCCCGAACTTTTTTTATAGAATACTTAGGAGTTGCAAACCAAGGAATAAATGGATTATTTTCTAATATTCTGACAGTTCTGTCTTTTGCCGAGTTAGGGATTGGTACAGCTATGAATTTTAGTTTGTACAAATTAGTAGCTGAAAAAAATATCCCTAAAATAAAAGCATATATGGGGTTTTATAAGAAAGCTTATCGTATTATAGCAGCGGTGGTAGGTGGTATTGGTCTATGTATTATGCCTTTTATACCACTTATGTTAACCCCACAAGAAATCAATGGTGCCGGGGGGAACATTTATATTATTTATGGCTTATATTTATTTAATACAGTAAGTTCTTATTTTGTCTCTTACAAGTATAGTTTATCTAATGCAGAGCAAAAGGGCTATATTTTTACCAATATTAATTTGATAGCAAATCTAGTTTGTCAAACCGGACAGCTGATTGTGTTATTTGTCACAAAGAATTTTATTTTCTACTGTATGGTTGGGGCAGTAGTACAATTGGTGCAGAATTTGGTTACCAATTGGTATATGAACCGATTGTACCCATATTTAAAAGAGAAGAACGTAGAAAAACTTTCTAAAGAGGAATTAGCACCTATTATAAAAAATGTAAAAGCATTAATTGTTACTAAAATTGGAACCATTTGTGTAAATCAGACAGATAATATTATTATTACTGCCGTGATTAATGTTTCAACTGTAGGTATTATTGATAACTATAATACTTTGTTAAAAAATGTAAATGGATTCCTTGCTATAGTCATGAATTCCCAGACTGCAAGCTTTGGAAATTTAATAGCCTTAGAAGGGAAAGAAAGACAATATAGTTTATTTAAAAACTTTCGGTTCCTAACCTTTTGGATGCATGGTTTTGCGGCTGTAGTGTTATTTACTTTAATGACACCGTTTGTGGTGATTTGGCTTGGAGCGGATAAGACTACAACTACAATGGTTATACTCCTAATTTTATTTAATTATTATTTAAGTGGACAAAGAAGCTGTGTATATAATGTAAAGGTAGCAGGTGGTTTATTTGAACAGGATAAGTGGCTTGCTTTTGCTACAGCAACGGTAAATTTGGTTGTATCTATAGGATTGGCAAAGATAATTGGTCTTCCGGGAATCTATATAGGTACCGTATTACAGGGGTTACTTGAAACCTTTGTAAGGCCACCTATTGTATATAAGCATTTATTTGAGAAATCATCATGGGAATATTATAAAACCGGATTACAATATTTAGGTGTAGTATTTCTAGCAGGAATTGTATGTGTAGGTTTTCAACAATTGCTTTTGCCACAGGAAATATTGGCACTGGCATCGGGAGACTCCATATTGTCGAGATTACAAGCAGTTGGTGGGCGTTTTGTAATTTTAGCAGCAATTGCTGTAGCAGTTCCCAATGTTATATTTTACCTATTTTACCATAAAAGAGAAGAGTTTTTGTATATAAAGGGAATTATGCAACGTTTTACAAGAAAGATAAAAAAGAAAAAGTAATGGTTTAAGTTTTGTTGTACTATTATAAGAAACAATCCATGGGCACATACAATTAGCAATATGACGTTTACACATAGTGTGCAGCCATATACTGTATGAGTAAAAGCATGCATCTATAAAAAAGGAGGGAAATTCATGGGGGATAATATGATTCGAAGGGTAAGACATTTTTTTTATTGTGTTTTCTGGATAGGAAAGGATAAAATAACCAAGCCCTTTATAGGGGAACCCAATATTCGAACCATTGAGGAAACGTATGAAAAAATTATTAAGGATAAAGTTTCAGTTAGTCGCTTTGGAGATGGTGAGTTTAAGTGGATGGCACAGTTACCACAAAATACATTTCAAAAACCTTCAAAAAAATTACAAGAGCGTCTGATAGAAATTTGTAAAAGTGATGAGGAGAATCACATTGTATGTTTATCAGATACCTTTGGGAATCTAAGGAAGTACAATGCTTATGGAAGAGAATTTTGGGGCTGTTTTATGGGCATGTACCGAAAAAAATGGATGAAGTTCTTAAAGCCGGGAAAGGTTTATTATAACACCAATATGACAAGACCTTATATGGATTACTTGGATAAATCTCCTTGTGAAATGCGATTTCAACTTTTAAAGAAAATATGGGAAAATAGAGATGTAATTTTAGTAGAAGGGGAAAAATCCAGATTGGGAATTGGAAACGATTTGTTCTCTACTGCAAAAACGGTACAAAGAGTTTTGGCTCCTGCAACAGACGCATTTGAGCGGTATGAAAAAATTTTGGAGTTTGTGAAACAACTGCCAAAAGATAACTTAATATTAATTGCATTGGGGCCTACAGCTACAGTGTTGGCATATGATTTGGCGAGAGAGGGTTTTCAGGCTTTAGATATTGGCCATGTGGATGTGGAGTATGAGTGGTTTCGCATGGGGGCAACTAGTAAAGTGCCTTTAAAAAATAAATATGTGAATGAATCTTTACAAGGAAGAGATGTAGGGAAGATAGAAGACGAAGAGTACGCATCTCAGATTATAGCTGAAATTACATGAAGATTCACGTAATAGTTTAGCCTCTGGCCGAACTGCTACAAATTCATAGATCACTGGGAGAGTAACTTGGAGATAAACATTTGTAGAGGAGGAAACGGTATGATTTCTATCATTGTTCCTGTTTTTCGTGTGGAAAAGTATTTAGATAGGTGCATTCAGTCCTTAATAAACCAAAGCTATAAGGATATAGAAATTATTTTAGTAGATGATGGAAGCGATGACAATTGCCCTACAATTTGTGACAACTACGAAAAAAAAGACAGTCGTATAAAGGTAATACACAAAGAAAACGGTGGATTATCAGATGCAAGAAATGTGGGAGTGGAAAATGCAAAGGGGGATTATATTGCTTTTGTAGATAGTGATGATTATGTACATCCCAAAATGTATGAGTATATGCTTCGGGCATTGGAGCACAACAAGGATGTGGATATAGCAGTATGCCCTTATAAAAAGATAGGGGAGGATGAAGAAGATGCACAGTTAGATTCTAATGCAAAAAATGAATATTATATTATGGAACATGACCAAATCATAGAAGAAATGTTTTCGAAAAAGTATGGAACCTATATTGTAGCATGGAACAAGCTTTATAAAAGACAGATATGGGGGGATTTCACATACCCAAAAGGGAAGATACATGAGGATGAATTTACTACGTATAAGCCGTTATTTAAGGCAAAAAGGGTAGCCTGTTTTTTTGAACCTATGTACTATTATAGACAGCATGAGGGAAGTATTATGAGTGTTTTTAAGGAACAGGCTTGCCGGGATAATATGGAGGCGTTAAAAGAAAAGATGCATTTTTTTGAGAATGCTTCTAAAAGGGACTATGCTTTATGTGCAAAGAAAACCTTAGAAACTATGATATGTTATTATAGAAGAGCAAAGGAACATAAAGAAGAATCTATGGGGGAGGATATAAGGAAAGATTTTCTAGAAATATGGGGAGCTGTAAAGAAAAAGGGAACGGATGGGATAGAAAAGGAGAGAATAGCCTATTTTAATAGTTTTTCCGTATCTTATGAATGGATGAATTTTTATATGCGTTTATACTGGAGAGTGACTTGTGTAAGGCGAAAAATATTTAATTATATTTCCAAAAGATATGGAAGAATAAAGGGAAGAATAGAAGCTGGTTCCAAAATGAACCCCAAAATTATGTCTATAGAAGATACTATAACTGAAATTATTAAAAATAAATGTTCAGTTAGTCGTTTTGGAGATGGAGAATATAAATGGATGGCAGGAATACCACAGACATCCTTCCAAAGAAGCTCTAAGGAAATGTGTAAAAGGTTACGAGAAATATGCATAAGTGAAGAAAAAAATCATTTAGTTTGTTTATCAGATGGATTTGGTAAATTAACGTATTTAAATAAGGATGCAAGGCGTTTCTGGTATGATTTCATGGGACAATATAGGAAAGACTGGATAAGTTATTTAAAACCAGGAAAGATTTATTACAATACCAACATGACCAGACCATATATGGACTATAGTGATAAAAGCTTGTGTGAAAACAGATTTCGTTTGTTAAAGGAAATTTGGAAGGAACGGGATATTATTTTAATAGAAGGTGAGAAATCCAGATTGGGTATGGGGAATGATTTGTTTTCTACTGCAAGATCTATTAGAAGAATTTTGGCACCTGCAGTGGACGCCTATGGAAAATATCAAGAAATCTACGAGGAGGCTTGTAAGCAACAAAAGGATGCTTTATATTTAGTTGCATTGGGGCCCACGGCAACCATTTTGGCTTATGATCTACATAAGACGGGCAGACAGGCAATTGACGTGGGTCATGTAGATATTGAATATG
>JAFQAU010000144.1 GCA_017399885.1 Lachnospiraceae bacterium | reverse complement strand
GTTCATCCTGAGCCAGGATCAAACTCTCAAATTAAAGTTTTTCCTTGCTAGAAACTTGCTAGCTTTTTTTATCCTTTACTGTTAAAGGTTTTGTTCGCGAACATCTTTGATGTTCTTCTTGAAATTTTTAGAATTTTCAAGGTTGTTTCACTGTTTAATTGTCAATGAACTTTTCTCTGAAACCCTTATAAACTCTAGTGTTTCAACTCTTGTCGTTTGCGCCCTCGCCCAAGCGACTTCCTAAGTATATCATGGGGTACGAACTTTGTCAACAGATTTTTTAATTTTTTTTTATTTTTTTTACAAAGTTCGTTTTCCCCTTTATTTTTCAATACTTTTAGCCTTTTATTGCACTAGTTAACAACCAATGTACTAACAAATTATTATTATACAAAAAGGTTAGTATAGGACTTTCATTTATACACTGATAACATTCCATACCAAAATTTGTTCCACTAAATGCAAGTAAAACTAAAAAGCCTATCCAAACTATAAAAATTCCACTTATTCCTCCTACTGCAGCACCTGCTAACTCATTCATATCTCCAATCACCGGAAGATTATCTAAAATATTAAATACTTTAACCAATATTCGGAATATTATTTTCAATATAATAAATATCACTATATATGTAATTGCTTTTATTATTATTTTCGCTAAGTATTCTGATATGCTTTGGGCAAATTTCTTTGCTGTTACTGTTCCTGTAGTTCCAACTATTTCTGTCACATTATCTATCATGGTATTTTTTATCTTAGCAGGTAAGGATAATTCTTCTATCATTTCTTTCTTTTCGCTATTATTTATCTTTTTATTCTGTAACCCCGTTGTTACACTTTCTGTAACTTCGAGGCATTTTTCCTCTATCCCTAAACCATCATTTACCCATTGGGAAGTACTTTTCATAATTACTTCACTGTTACATAATCCTCCACTTATAATAGGTCCCAATATTAAAGTTCCTACAATACTTAAGACAATAGCTCCCAAGGATAATACCATTTTTATAATTCCTTTTTGATATCCTCGAATCACTAATACTACTATGAGCGCTAATACTACAATTGTTAACCAATTCATTATTCATACCAAGCCTTTCAAGCTTAAATTTTATCGGATTTGAAAGGCGCAAATCTTAGGTTGAAAGTTGATTTGCATTTCTTCCTTTCTTTTTTTATTTCTTTCAACCTTGCTTCTAACTTTCATCTCCTCCCTTATCTTTTGTACTTAATCTTACAAGGTGTATATTCTCCTCGTCTATTACTATATATTTATCGGAGTTTTTTATTCCGAAAAAATACGCTATTCCTGTATCAAACTCACAGTTTAATTTTTCTGTTCCATTTATTCTTATTATGTTACATTCTTTTCCTGAGAAAAAAACAATATCTGATTCATCAATTGCTATTTGTTCGTATGAAAATGATATATCTTTTTCTAATACTCTCTCCCCCGATAAGTCATATACCTCCAAACGATAGGGATTCTCAATTTCTCCATCATTCTCCAAAACCATTGCTATATAGTCTTCATTTCCAATCAAACTCTTTATATTATCTTCTACTTTAATTTCTTTTATATCTTGTGGTGTTTCTTTCATGCGATATAACTTAAATCCCTCTTGTGTATATACACAAACTGTTGTTTCTGTGAGAAATTCTATATCTACTGCAATTTCTTCGTCTAAAGCTCTAGATCCTACAATTCGATCCACACTATTTTTCCCGATTTCTCCAAAATTATAAAAATTTATACTATTCTGTAATACTGCATTTTTTACATTTAAGTAGCTTGTTACTAATTTTTTTCCATCTTTGGATAATGCAATTGAAACAGGAAATCCATCTGCATCAGTGCTGGTTGATATACTTACCTTCAGTTGTTCTGCAGCATTATAAGGGTCATATATATTGATTTCACTTTCTTTTCCTTTTTTTAATACCAAAGCAACTACTCCCTGTTTTGCTACAGCTACTTCTTCTATAGGATAATCTAATTCCATGCGGGTACCCGAATCCGTTCCATTGTATACATAAACTTCCTTTCCACCTATGTCTGCAATGGCAACATAGCTTCCACAAGTAACTGCATATGGATTTTTCATATCATAGCTACCATTCCATATTATTTCACCTCTAGGTGAAATTGCTGTGGCGCCGTCTCTACTGTATTTCAATATATTTCCTTCATATGTTATATACTGAGCCGTCAAACTATCTTTTCTTTCAACCTTATCTATCACAACATAACTATTGAAGGTTCGATTCATTTGAAAATATACAAAGATAATCACTCCCAATACAAAACAAATACTACCACCAATTTTTATTATTTTTATTATTTTCTCTTTTCTTTTCTGTTTCCTTTCAAACTTTTCCTTCTTACTTTTCTCCATCAAACTTGTCATATATTAAGGTGTCCTCCCCTTTATTTCAAAAGTTTTTCTTATGTTTTCTTTTAATTTCTTCCTATTCATTATACCTTATTTCTGAAAAGATTAAAGAGGGATCATTCCCATAATTTTATTTTTTGTCCTGCTACAATTCTATCCTTATCCTGTATTTGATTAATCTCTAATATTTTTTCCATTTGCTCTACACTCTGAAATTGCGACATACAAATGCTTACCATTGTGTCTCCTGGCTGTATTATGTAATATTGGCCTTGGTCTTCTTCTTTTATTTGTTCAACCTCTGTCTCTTTTTCAATGTCTTTTTTTACATGTATTTGTCTTATTCCATCATTTTCTTCTTTTGCGCTCATATTCCCCACAGATTCTACCTCCATTTTTCTTGTATCTAAGCCACTCTCCATTTCCTCTATCACCATTTTTTCTTCTCCGATGCTTGTCCATATTTTCTCGCACCATTTATTTACCTGGTCTTTATTTTGCCATAAAACTACCCCGCCTAATATTGCACCAAGAACCGCTACTTTTCTTAGTCTTTTCTTTACTTTTCTATCACTACCTTTTCTTATTTCCATTGTTTCCATTTTTTTCCGCATTTGTTTTAATGCATTTTCTTCTATTTTCTCTGTTTGTATATTGCCTTTTTTCTTGATCATATACTCCTGCATTTGTTGATTTTTTTCATAATATATGTAATATCCATTCTCTCTTTGCAACTCATTATCTCTAAAAAGAAAAAAAGCTTCTTCTCTGTCTAGAGAATCATACAATAGTAATGTCTTATCTTGTCCAGCAAAATTGTCTATATGAATTTTTACCAGCTTTTCTGTTGATTCTAGCTCTAAGCCTGCTTTGGTTACCATCCATCCAACTATATGCTCCTCCTTAAAATTCTCTTCTATTTGATGATATAGTTTTTCCCAAACCTCTTTTGTAAAGCAATCTTCTTCTAAATTAATTCCTTCTATTTCTATAACACCTCGGATAAATATACAACCACTCTCTTCTTGAACTTTGTACTCTCCTAGCAATACGGCTATTTTATAATCCTCCATACCCTCCTTCCCTAAATATTTAATATAGGACAATGCATAATCTTCTATGTATATTTTTCTTCCAATTTCCACTTGTCCAATTTGTCTTATATTTTTTGGTATACTAAATAGCTCGTTCTCTCTTTTTTCCTGTTGTGATTTTTCTTTTTCTAATTCCTTCATCGCCTTTTCCTTTCTTATTTTTCGCTATATTCATTAAGTGATGCATTTAGCTGAAATTTTATGCGTCTCTCTCCCTTAGGACTTATCTTGTAAAACTCTTTTTCCATAAGATAAAAATAAGGGATACATTCGCTCCCTATCTTATCATGTTCCTTTTGAATTTTTTGTCAAAAGAAACAAGATACCAAGCTTTATTTACTAAACACGTATTCCCGAATCTAACACACACTCCAATTTTCTACAGAACAAGGTGTGCAAGTGTGCATCCTTGCAGAGCGTTTTTTGCTTTATAGGACGAACTTTCCTATAAAGATTAGGGTGTCAAAAGCACATAACCTAAATTGCACTTGTCAAATTGCACAACAATAAGATAACAATTTGCAGATGGTGTCCGTGCTAGACAAACACAAACAGACGATAGGAGATTTTTGCCCAATTTTGTGAGTAAGCGCAAATGTTGGAGCACTGTTTGAGCGTAGCGAGTTTGCGGAAACATTTGCTAATAGGCGACGGAGCAAAATGGGCGAAATCGACGTGTCTGTGGTGCTTGG
>JAFQAU010000004.1 GCA_017399885.1 Lachnospiraceae bacterium | reverse complement strand
TATTGCTTGTCCACGTACTTCATTTTCTGCTGTTTCCGAATGATATTGGATAAGATTTGCACTTACCAAACAATGTTCATTCTTACTAACAACGGTTGTTAATGGCTCTCTTACATCCTTACTTCTGTCTTTTGCAAACCCAGTCTGTCCAATCTGAACCATATATGGCTCTACTATGCCAAAACCATGCTTAGATGTGATCACATTTAATGGTTCATTCATACTCTTGCAATAATCATGATTACTACCGCTGTGATTTACTTGCACAATGAATGGTTCTTTATTATCGATTACGAACTTTTTCAATCCTTTTGCGATACGTTGCATCGTTTTCTCAGCAAGTGGACGCACTGCCCGGATTCCATATTTTTCTTTAATTTCTTCTGCAGTATCGAAAATGGACGGACATGGTAAACTAAAATCCAGTTGTGTATAGGCTCCAACGTATTGTTTACACAGTCCTTTTTTTACTTCTTCACTATCTGCAGGTGCATGTGTTGGCACTGGCCACACGATAGGCTTTCCATCACACCTTGCAATCATGAAGAATCGTTTTCTTTTTGTAGGTGCCCCATAATCTGCAGCAATAAGTTCTTTAAAATCAACTTTATAACCTAAGTTTTCCAATTGAGATACAAATTTTTCAAATGTTTTGCCTCGTTTCGCTTTTATTGGTCTATGATTTCGGTTCAGAGGTCCCCATGTTTTAAATTCTTCCACATTTTCAAGCATGATTACTCTTGGCCTGACCTTTCCTGCCCATCTAAGTGCAACCCATGCCAATCCGCGAATTTTCTTATCTTTGGGTTTGCCACCTTTCGCTTTAGAAAAGTGCTTGCAATCTGGACTAAACCAAGCAAGTCCAACTTTTCTCCCTTTGCAAGCTTCTACTGGATCCACATCCCACACACTTTCACAATAATGTTTAGTGTAAGGATGATTTGCTTTGTGCATTTTAATAGCTTCTGGATCATGATTAATTGCTATATCAACACTTCTACCCATAGCCATTTCTATACCAGTACTAGCTCCGCCCCCGCCTGCAAAATTATCCACTATTATTTCTCGCATTCAATCACCTCACTTTCCATACCTCTTTCTCCTATCATCGTTCCTAAAGCATGCCCAGCTACAATAATATATTTTTCTGCTACCTCTTTTTCTCTTGTAAGCATATTCGCTTTGCATACCGGGAATATATACCATCTTTCTGCAACATGTACATTTTTTATATTGATTTTTCTCCATAAGCGCCTTTCTTTCTACTGGCGTTAAAACGTCCTGCTTGGACTTTGCTTTTGGATTCTCCATTTCTTTAACTGCTACCATTTTACAACACATACATGCTTTCCCCCTCCTCCATATCCATTTCCACAACTGTTTTATTAAAGTACAAAGATGCTAACAAACACTCAAAATCAGTCATATATCGTAAGCTTTCCAACCGATCCAATCGTTTAGAATTAAAAATCACTTGGCAAATTTCCTTATCCATTATTAGAAGTGAGGCACCTCCCAGAGTAATATACTTGCCTTTTAATCTCTCACTTAGTTCCAAACTAACCTTATATTCTTCAAAAATGGTGTTTGCCTTTCTTTCAACTATCAAATAAATTTTCTCATTATTGCAATCTACATCTGTACGCTCTCTTAAATAACTCTTATATGCTTCCACAATTTCACTAAGTAGTATCTTCTCCCGCTTTTTCACAAAGATATTCTCAAAGGATGCTGCTACCTTTTCCTTAATCTCCTCCTTCATTTGCGTCTCGGCGAGCCTTCGAAATGTATCTGCAATGTATTGGTTGTAAGCTGGAAGTCCCACATCATTTACAACGTCAGATATCTCATTCTTAAATTTCTGTTCCAACTCACATCGAAAATCATATCCCCCCAATACACTCTCTATGCTTTTTAAAATACTCTGTTCCAGTGTAGTCTCTATGGCTTTTTCAATAGTTCTTTGTTTCGCCATCTCCTGCATCTTATTCTCAATAATTTTTGTTATGTTCAATTCCATATCTATCTTCCTTTCCTGCTCCACAATTCCTGCAATACTTTATGATATTGTCGTACAGCTCCAGCCTTACGCCACAGCACCAACACTTGCCCTCTTCTTTCTTCTCCTGTTTCAAAAAATCAAATATATCCATTTGCTCAAGCATGTCACTTCACCTGCTTTTCCATTTTCCTGCATGCGTCAAGAAATAAATCCATATCTGCTTTTGACTTAAACTCCAGTATTTTTCCATATCTGTCCTTTGCTATACAATGACTTGCCAATAACTTTAAAAATCTCCTGTGAAGTACATCATTTCCTCTAAACCGTTCTGCTGCCATCCCGATTTTTTTCGTGTGACTTTTTTCAATTGGTTTGCCATTTAATAGCAATTGAATATATATTTCCTCACCATTTTTCATAGGCACATCCCTTCTAGCCTGCTAGCTCCTTCTTCACTTCCCTGAGGTCTTTTTCCAAAAATGTGGATTTTAACTTGCACCGAAATGCGCCATTAAGTTGCATATACCTTCTAAGGCTTTTCCATTCCGGAACACTTAATCCAACCATTCCTCTTCGAATCCGATTGCCAGGCTTTACATTCATTTCCATAAGTTTGTCCATTACATAGTCAAGACACTCCGGTTTCTTTCTCATAAACTCCTCATCATTTTCCAAAATATCTTCTGTATCTGTTGCCATTTTTTGAGGGCTATCTAGGTAACAACGCTCTGTATGCGTTGTTATTTTTTTTGCGTTGTCATAATTCTTTTCTGCGTTTCCATTTTTTTCTATCCCGTTGCTATAATTTTTGCCATTTTTTTCAATGGAATTGCCATTTTTTTTAACTGCGTTGCCATAATTATTTTTTGTATTGCCATAATTTTTGCTATTTTTTTTTACTGTGTTGCCATAATTATTTTTTGCGTTGCCATAATTTTTGCCATAATAGGATTGCATCGTTGCCATTTTTTCTTGGTATGCGTTGTCAATCCAAATTAATAAATTGCCAAAAAATAAAATCCTTAGCTTTTCCATAATTCCAACATGCTCATTTCCATTTGCCATAATTCCCTTGTGTTTATATTCCCTATATTTCATTTTGGTCGAAGTATTGGAAAACAAATTGGAAATAATATCCGGGCCACTTGCCAAAAATAAACCAATGCATTTGCCAATTCCATGTGTTCCATACTCAGGTACCAGACCTTTAATAAACAAATAGTTACAGTAAATGGAAACTGCCATAACCACAAAACGATAAATATTTATCAAAATATTCTGGTCATTGTGATAAAGTCCCAGCGCATAGCTGTAAAACGAATACAAGATAACACTTGTCTGTAACAGCGCCATAAGCAATACACCAATCCAGTACCTACCTGTAGCAGCGTCAACCAATTCTCCAAATGTCTGTGCATTACTAATACCGGCACAGCTCATAAATACAGAGATTATGGACGCAACCACCGAGAAGAAGAAGAAGAGTGCACTCCGTTTCTGGACAACCTTTTTCAAATCCGTCTTACATATCTGCTTGGTAACTTCATCCTCTTCCTTTGCCAGTTCCAACGAAGATTGCAGCCTTTTCTTTTGATGTTTCACAATTTCCTGCTGCTTATCTGCTTCCACTTCCTCCTTGACGACCTGTTCGGCTACCTCCTTTATGGCACGTTTTTCTAATTTTTCTTTACATTCCTTGTATTCCTTTGAATCTATAAGCTCCATTTTCAAAATCCTCCCAATAGTAGAGCAGTAGTAGCTCTTTTTTTACATATCCCCATTTATTCGTGAATCCACTAACCATTCACAATATCCTGCATATTCTCCAAGGCAAGCTTGCGCCTTATATTTTCCTCGCTAAAATGTATCTGCAAGGTCTTTTCTATTACTCTGGACTTAATACGGTCGTCACACCTTAGATTGTCTACACTGAAATTGCTGGTATAAATCGTTGGAAGTCCATTCACATAACGGGAATTTATGATTGTATACAATTTCTCGTTACGCCAGTCATTAGAAAACTCCACACCAAAGTCATCAATTACCAACACCTTACAGCGCGTAATACAATTTAACACGTCACTTTCCGTATAATCAGCAGACTTGTCATAGGTCTTTCGAATTTCATCAAAGATTTCCATACAGGTCGCAAATCGCACACTGTAATATCGCTCAATCAGATCATTGGCAATACTGGATGCAAGTCTAGTCTTTCCGGACCCCTTCATGTTGGAGTAAATATAAAGCCCCATGCCTTTTTTACTATTTTTCTTAAAATCATCTAGATACTTCTTAACGAGCATACAAGCAGACTGTACCGTTTTCTTATCCTCATAAACGGATAATTGAAAATTAGATAATCGGTTATCTGCGTAAATGGGTGGAATTTGCGCAAACTCAATACGTCGGCCATATATAATTTTCTCCATGCATTTACATTGCTTGGCAACCTCATAGTTGTTCTCATCATACCAGGTAATCCAACCTGTACCCCCACATTCCTTACATCTTACTGAACGCGGAAACTGCATCGAGTTCATTTGGTTCTGTGAAATCTCGGCCACAATCCGATTCGCTGTTTGTTCTAAATTTCCCATCCCTTGCCCACCTTTCTCTGACAGCATTAATTACCCACTTGCGAATAGCAAGATTATAATTCTTGTATTTATAGCCCTTCATCTCCACATATTCATCTAAAAAGCAAATAGACGCGTGAGCAAGCTCCTTCCCAAAGTCCTTTTCCAACTTCTCCACTTCTTTGTCGCTTAACAGAACATGGGCATACTCTCCACGTTTGTGCCTGACATCCTCTGCTGCCTTTTCTTTTTTATTTATATTTTCTTTTTTATGTTTTGTTTTGTTTATGTTTATTAATGTGCAACTATCTTGTAAACTGCTTTGTAAACTACCTTGTAAACTATCTTGTAAACTATCTTGTAAACTATCTTGTAAACTACTTTGTAAACTATCTTGTAAACTTTTTAACGTATATGAAGTAGCCTTTGTCCCATTACTTTTAAAATCAATTAACCCTGCCTGTTTAAGCACGTTACGATTTTTCGAAATCGATTGACGTGTTAATCCCGTCAGTAATTCAAGGGTAAGATTTGGTACCGTGAACCACTCTTCCCAGTAACATTTATTGTTTACGTACATTAACGCATGCCATAAAGCAATTTGCCCTGTAGAAAGACATTTCATTTCGACCAAATCATAAAACCCTTTAATTTCGGTTATATAATTCATGTCATTCCCCTCTTTCTATTATTATTTAATTAAAAGGGAGTTCATCATCAGATAATCCATCCGGAATATTCATAAACCCATCTGCATCTGTTGGCATCTTTCCTGGTACCTGTTCTCCACCATTTGACGCATTTTTACTTTCCGCAAATTCTACCTCATCTAGTACAACATCTGTTGTATATACCTTCTGTCCATCTTTATTCGTATAACTTCCCGTTTGTATCCTTCCGGAAACTGTAATCTTGGTTCCCTGCCTTAAATACTTCTCCACAAACTCTGCTGTCTTTCCAAAAGTTACACAGCTTATAAAATCTGCAGTCTGATCATCTCCCTGGCGTTTAAATCTCCTATCTACCGCCAAAGAAAACCTTGCCACAGCAAGGGCATTTTCTCCCGAAGTATATCTTACCTCAGGGTCTCTGGTTAAACGTCCCATTAAAATCACTTTATTCATGTACATCCCTACTTTCCGGTGTAAATAACACCAAACACCTTATATTTCTCACAAAAATTCTTCTGTCCAATGGTATGACTTTCTGTGTGATGCTTGCGACAAAGACACATCTTGCGCTTTTGGCTGTCGTCTGCTACCTTACGGTCAAATCCCATGCCTATGGCATCTACATGATGCAATTCTCCCTTTCTGCCACAAATGCAACACTTTCTATACTTAATACAGGACCACAAGGTTGCCTCTACATCATCACTTCGGTCAATGATATTTCCGGTAATCCAAATCCCTTGCCGGATAGCAAAATCCAACAAAAAGGTAATAAATTTCCTAGCCTGCTCCACAGAACAGTCCGAAAAAGATATATAATCCTCGCAGGTACATACAATAAAATAGTATTTCAGCCATTCCTTACATTCTTCCTCTAAATAGCCTGTCCAAGTAGCAATATCTGCAATAGTTGCATAAATCTTTCTCCTCTGTTCCGGAGATATCAACCTTCCATCATCCAGTTTCACTTCCAGCTTTCGAACAGCATGTTCCCTTATCCATGTTCCCACCGGTTTTTCCGTTTTTATTACAATTAAAGTACCATCCTGTTTCTCCTGGACCTCCTTAATCTCACCACTTAAATACATAATTTCATCCCGTTATCATTTGTTACTACTAAGCTTTGTCTTATGCTTTCTAATATCCACCAAAGCTTTCGTAATCACATTCTTGGCTGTTTCCTTTCTAGTTTCCAGAACACAGCCAGATTTGCATAACTCTTCTAGTATGTACCCTGCCATATCCTCTTTTACCATACGTTCCATTTTTGAAATCACTTTAATACCACCTTCCTTTTCCCGGATTTTTTGCTAATTAATGTCAAAGAAATATTATCTTCGTCCAATACTAACCAGGTATGCCAATCCAGTCCTGCTTCCACAATAATTTTCTTTTGCGCCCTTGTGGGCTTTCTTGGGTTCTTCACGTTGTCTCTCCTCGCTTTCACAATCTCTTCTTTACATCTTCCGGAAGATTGCATATATCTTCTTCTATTGGCTGTCCTACAACCGTATCATGCGCTATTTTAGACTTTGTGTATTTCAAAATAGCATGCGCCTGTGAAACACTGACTTTTTGATCATGAAAAAGTTGAATTATCTTTTCCACAATGCGAAAATTCTTCTTCGTTGCATACATATGCGACATCTTCTATCACACTCCCTTTAAAAATTGTTATTATGATACCTCTATACTAAATACTGTATGGGGGTATTTCTTCTTTAGTTTCTGAAACTCAACTATATACTTCTCAAACTCAGAAAAATTAAACTGGTTCATTTTAATATGGATTTTCACTTTCATTTTTCTTCTAAACATAATTCATTCCTTTCCTTGTTATAGATTTCATAAATCTTTACATTCAACCCTTAACCTACATCTTCTTCCTAGTCTGTCAGTTCTTGCTTTTCTTCCATATTTCTCCTATAATTTACCTACAGGCATCTGCCAATGCCGAGTATTTTAGAAAGGAGATACTACCAATGTCAAACCATGTTATTGAAAAGAAAAACGAAACTATTAGCTTTAATAAAACTTGCTATGATTTAGCCATGATTTATGCACAAGAAAAGTTTCGTTATGACTTAAGTCAAGGGAATGATGCACATTTCCCTGAACAGCTTGATAGCATTGCCAAAAATTTTAGTCAGGCGCTAGCATTTTATAATTTAAATGAAGATTTACTTAACTTACTTGATCCTTATGAAGCTGAATAATTAAAACAAATCTTCATTCTTGTGTTGGAACATTATTATGTTGAAATGTTCCAACACTTTTTTACATTATCCAATCTTCTTACTTCTTGCTAAATCATTTAACTTTTCAATAGTATTATTAAGCACACAAATTGCCTCTCTAATAGACAAATCATTTTCTATTAACAACTCAACAACTTTATCCACCATTTCTCTTCGAGGTCGCTCTGCCAATTCTCCTTTCACAGCATCAACTACCCACTTACGAATTGCCAAATTGTGGTTGGTTGGCTTATAATCTTTTTCCTCAATATACTTATCAAGAAAATCAATAGCTACCGCTGTCACTTCTTTGCCAAAATCCTTCTCCAACTTTTCTACCTCCTGGTCGCTTAGTAATACGTTGCCATGTTGTCCTCTTTTATTCATTTCCTGTTTACTCATCTCTATTTCCTCACTTTCCTACATCTTATTCAGTTCTTTTCTTTTTGCATCAATCTCTCTACTTCTTGCCTCTTTGGCTGCTAATGTGATGCTTTTCTTGTTGTAATAAGCATTTCTAATGTCTTCCCAAATACAAGATAATTCAAAATCACTAGTTGCGTTTCTGATTTGTGTTTTGTAATTTAACATGAATATCCCCTTTCCAGACTCTTAACTAATTTTTTTAATTTCTTCCCCATTTAGATTGTAACCATCATAATCTGCCAAGAATTTAATCAATGTACTTTCTCTTATCTTCTGTGTACCAATCACGAGGTAAGGTAAAAAACCTTTATTTAGCAAACTTCTTACCTGGTTCTCACTAGTCTTTAACCTTTCTGCTACATCAGCAACGGTTAACAATCTATCGTTTAAACTTGCTGGAATAAATTTATCTTCTCGACCTTGGGTTAGCTCATCAATATCCTTTATAGTGCTTTTGATTTTCTCTACTCTTTCTAAAATTCCATCTAACTCTTCAATGCTTAACATCGTTCACACCTCCTTCCTCTTGGTAGCTCCTTGCGTTCCTTTCATAATTCCCCTATACTGTTGTTACAGGCATCTGCCAATGCTGAGTGTAAGAGAAAGGAGAAAATCCTATGCCAACTACATACAGAATTCTTTCTGATTTTCAAGAAATTGGAACTTGTGAAGGTATTCCCCTTGTAAGCCGCCTAAGTTTAACTTAGTCACCTCATCGCTATCAACTCGACTAATCATGTCTGTTACATTTGTAAGTTCAATCCACCCAGCAACATCCTTTGCAAGAAACAAAGGCTTATTCTTTAAAAATGTTCGTCAAACCAGTCTCTAATCCTCTGATTTGAAATCAAAGCCAGAGAGATTAGAGACGAAATAATTACACTAATTACTACTTGCACTTTCCTACTCACCTCACTTTCTTCACTAGCTCTGTATGACGATATTATCGTAATGTTATTGCATATTTACGATTTTATCGTAATCTAAAGGTAAAAAAATAATCCTATGATAAGGAACTTGATATACTTCCTCAATTTTTCTTAATATAGGTATATCAGGATATGATTTTCCTCTTTCATAATTTCCTAAT
Organism: Lachnospiraceae bacterium; assembly: GCA_017399885.1. GTDB lineage: Bacteria > Bacillota > Clostridia > Lachnospirales > Lachnospiraceae > CAG-411. The sequence goes on along the minus strand of JAFQAU010000004.1, from coordinate 14,238 downwards.
GTATCAACACTTACCCCTATTAGTTCTGCTGCTTCTATTTGTTTTAACCCTTTCAGTTCTCTTGCTGTTTTAAGTGTCACTTTTGCTGGAATATCCACTTTTCACTTCATCTCCTTTCAAATTTACGATTAAATCGTCTTTGCACTTTAAATATACTACGATTAAATCGTATTGTCAACGATTATTTCGTATTTTTTTATAATTATATTGATTTTTTTACGGTTTAATCATATAATATCAATAAGGAGGTGGCAGCATGAGTGATTTAGGCAACAAAGAAATAATGGCAAAAAATATAAATTATTATATGGAGCTCCATGGGAAATCTCGAAATGAGATATGTGAAGCTTTAGGTGTCAAATATACTACCTTTTCGGATTGGGTTCGCGGCAATGCATATCCAAGAATTGACAAAATTGAAATGCTTGCCAATTATTTTGGCATTGAAAAATCTGACCTTGTTGAAGATAAAAGTAAAAAAATACAATTAACAGAAAAAGACGAAAAAGACATCGCCAAACGTTTAGAAGCTGCATTAGAAGACTTAGAGAACCAGCAAGAAGCATTAATGTTTAGTGGAGAACCTTTGGATGATCATACAAGAGAATTATTAAAAGCAAGTCTTGAGAACAGTATTCGGATTGCTAAAATAAACGCAAAAGAAAAATATACACCTAAGAAATATAAGAAAGATTAGAGTTGTAGTTTGACAATATAATATACTTACCTAGGGAGTCGACGGGGCGATATGCCAGCTGCTGGACATTATGGAAAGGAGCTGGTGCCAATGGTTACATATTCGGATTTAATTCAATTTGTAATTATGCTTTGTGCAGTAGCAACACTAACAATCCTTGTTACTGATAAACATAAAAAATAGCGCCTCTGCCTGGTAAGCTAGCGCTATTTTTATAAATACTCTGTTTGCCAGCAGCTAGGCTTCATCTAGCTGTCGGCTCCCTTGTTAAGTATATTATATTACATTTTTCTTTATGCGTCAAATACAAAAGGATGTGATTTTATTGTTAGATATAAAGAAGAGAATTGCATATCTAAAAAAGAAATATTGCACTTCTAATCCTTTTGAGCTTGCAGATGCACTTGGAATACTGGTCATCAAAGAGGACTTAGGAAGTATTGAGGGGTATTACAATAAACAGCTTCGACACAAACAAATTCACATCAATTGTAATTTATCAGAAAAAGATATGCTTCTCACTTGTGCCCACGAACTGGGGCATGCATTACTTCATCCGGATTCCAATACTAAGTTTCTTCGAAATAATACACTTCTTTCAGTGGATAAATTGGAACGTGAAGCGAATTATTTTGCGATAGAGTTGTTGGTATCAGATGAAGCAATACAAGAATATAAGAGTTATACAATAGAGCAACTGTCCAGGTTACTGGGGTATAGTGAGCAGCTTTTATTGTTAAAGATAGAGAATAGATAAAAATATTAGCAAAGGGCATTTGTCCTTAGCATAGCCTTGAACTGGAACAGGGGAGAACTCCCCCTTGTATAGCATGGAACTAAGACAGAGTAATATTACACAGTCCGATTTCACTCGGCGCAAAATGGCTCCCAGTTCTGCTACCATGGCAACAGGTCTATAACATACTGAACGCAATTTTGCGTTGAGATTTGTTTAAGATTTGACACACCGCTTTCTAAATTTTTAGAAACGACGCCGAAATTTCGGCACCTTGCGAACCTGTAAGAAACTTTTACAAGTTGCACCAGTGCAACTGCTACCATATTTCAAAAAATATCGAAAGGAAGTAATACTATGAATGATAATGATGATTTTGAAAACAAACTAGATGAAATATCAAATAGAATTTTAGGAAAAGCACTTTCAGAAGAAGAAGAGAATGCATACACAGAGACTTTATTTGAATCCATTAAGCATATAAACGAATACGGACAAGAATTTTGGTATGCTAGGGAATTACAAGAAGCATTAGAATATAAAGAATGGCGTAACTTTAACAAAGTAATAGATAAAGCAAAAGAAGCCTGTAAAGGAAGCGAGAACTCTATTTTAGACCATTTTGTTGACGTCAACAAAATCGTAAAAGCTGGAGTTGCACAGAAAGAGATTGAAGATATACAACTGTCACGTTATGCTTGCTACCTAATCGTACAGAACGGAGACCCAAGAAAGAAAGTTATCGCCCTGGGACAAACATACTTCGCAGTAAAGACAAGGCAGCAGGAATTGATTGAAAACTTCGATAATCTTGATGAAGATAAAAAACGTCTTGCTATCCGCCATGAAATGGCTGAACATAATAAACTTCTTGTTGCTGCTGCCAAGGATGCAGGTGTAGAGACTGCCCTTGATTATGCGATATTTCAGAATTATGGATATATGGGACTATATGGCGGTCTAAAAGCTGCTGATATAAAGAAACGTAAAGGATTAGGTAAAAATCAGCAAATACTTGACCATATGGGATATGAAGAGCTTGCTGCTAATCTATTCCGGGCTACTCAAACAGAAGCCAAATTAAAAAGAGAAAACATACAGGGAAAGGAAAAAGCAAATCAAACCCACTATGAGGTAGGTCAAAAAGTCAGACAGACTATTGCTGATATTGGTGGAACAATGCCGGAAGATTTACCAACACCTGAAAAAAGTATCAAGCAATTGGAGAAAGAATTGAAAATTGTAGAAAAAACAAAGAAAAAATAAAAATACCGCCCCTGCTACCAACAAGGACGGTATACATAGATTACTTAGCAACACTATGGATGCATATATAATCAACCTTCGACAAGTAGATTATACCATGCATCCGGAATTTTGACTAGGGTGTATTTTTTATACCCTTTTTAAGAAAGGATGATAATTATGGCAGAAGTAACCGCAAGAAAAAGAGGTTCTACTTGGTCCTATAGTTTCGAACTCGCCAGAGTAGACGGAAAAAGAAAACGAAAAGAAAAAGGTGGATTCCGAACAAAAAAGGAAGCCCTAGAAGCTGGAGTAAAAGCAAAATCTGAATATGACAATTCCGGCCAGACCTTTACGCCTTCGGAAATCAGTGTAGCAGATTATATGGACTACTGGATTGCTAATTACGTAAAAGTAAATTGTTCTTTAAACACGTTAGAAGCCTATGAAGGCATTGTAAAGAACCACATTAAGCCAGAGCTTGGTACATACAAGTTAAAATCCATAACTCCTGCTATACTACAAGAATTTATAAACAAGATACATATGCGTGGCTATAGCAAGAACATGATAGTAAATATAAAATCCGTATTATCTGGTGCATTTGAATATGCCACAGATACCAAATTTATATCTGACACTCCTGCTACCAGAATAAAATTACCTAAGTTCGCCAAAGAGAAGAAAGAGCGCTCCATAGTGACTACAGAACAGTTCGACAAAATTGTAACAAGGTTTGATAAAGACACTAACTTTTACCTTCCAATTATGCTCGGGTATCATTGCGGCTTGAGGATAGGAGAATGTTTTGGATTAACCTGGGACTGTATTGATTTTAAAGCTATGACACTTACGATAAATAAAGCATTGAACTATGATGACGCAAATAAAAAGTGGTATTATAGTCCACCTAAAACAAAAACTTCTAATCGTACAATACTTCTTGGTACTACTATTCTTAATCTTTTGAAAAAGGAGCGTATTAAACAGAGGGAAAATAAATTACGTTATGGAGAATTTTACACTTCGCAGTATGTAAGAGACGTTAAGACAAGCGGTAGGCATTTACAATATATTGAAGAGTGTATGAATGCTAATATCTGCACTGCTCCAAAGGTCGAACCGGTTTGTGTAAAAGAGAATGGATCCATGCTCACTACCGGAAGTTTTCGCTACTGCTCCCGTGTTATTCATTATGAGCTTGGTATTCCGAAATTTGACTACCACTCCCTTCGTCACACTCATGCGACTATCTTAATTGAGAACGGGGCGAATGTAAAAGATGTACAAGAACGTTTAGGACATACCAATATTGAAACCACACTAAATACATACGTGCATAACACTGATAACATGAAAAAGGAAAGTGTAGACATCTTCGAAAGAGCTATCAACCAATAAACATTTGCCTACCTGCTAAAAAATGCGTAGGCAAATGGTAGGCAAATGCTTATTTTCTACTCTTGAAAATATTGAAAATCCTTATTTTATACGGGTTAAAAGACACACAGTCTCCACATGAAAACTATTAGGAAACATGTCACACCCTCTTACTCGCTTCAACTCATATCCATTTTCACAGAGATACTTCAAATCCCTTGCAAGTGTTGCTGGATCGCAACTTACATATACAACCTTTTTGGGGTTCATTTTTACAATGGTATCCAAAAGTGCCATGTGGCAACCCTTTCTTGGGGGGTCTACAACAATAACATCTGCTGCCATTGTACCCTTGCTTTCTTCGTATTTCTTTGGCAATACCTCTTCTGCTGCGCCCACGAAAAATTCGGCGTTAGAGATTCCGTTGATAACTGCGTTTTGCTTAGCATCCTCAATGGCTTGAGAAACAATTTCAACACCATATACCTGCTTGGCTTTTTGTGCTAAAAATAAAGAGATGGTTCCTATTCCGCAATACAAGTCCCAAACAATCTCATCTCCATCTAAATCAGCATATTCCAAAGCAGTTTCATACAATCTGGTGGTCTGTATAGGATTAACCTGATAGAAGGAAAGTGGTGAGATCTGATATTTAATATTCCCTATATAATCTTCTATATAATCCTTTCCCCATAAAGTCTTTCCTTTATCTCCTAGGATACGATTGGTCCTTTCTTTATTTATATTAAGGCAAATGCTAGTCATTCCTGAAATGGACTTTAACTTCTCCACCAATACCTGCGGATTTGGGATTTCATTTCCATTTATAATTAAACATACCATAATTTCTTTGGTAGAAAACCCCACACGTGTTAAAATATGTCGTACCAGACCTGTATGCGTCTTTTCACAATAAGGTTCCACCTTACATTCTGTCATATATTCCTTTACCAGCTGCAATAATTTATCATTTCCTTTTGCCTGAATGGCACAATGGCTGGTATCTATGATATCATGGGTTCTTCCAGCATAGAATCCTGTTATAATTTCGCCGTCCTTATTTTTTCCTACTGGAAACTGCGCCTTATTACGATAGTAAAAGGGTTCCTCCATTCCCATAATTGGCTCCATGGGAATTTCTGCAAATCCACCAATTCGCATAAGACAATTTAAAATCTTATCCTGTTTATAAACCAACTGATGCGCATAGGAGCAATGCTGTAATTGACACCCACCACATTTTCGTGCTACAGAGCAGGCAGGTTCTACCCGATAAGGAGAGGGTGTCATAATCTCCAGTAATCTGGCATATCCATAGTTTTTCTTTGTTTTCATAATAGATACCTTTGCGCAATCTCCAACCAAGGCATCTTTCACGAAAAGTGTATATCCATCCAGCTTCGCTACGCCTTCTCCCTCTGTGGTCATATCTACAATATTTACAATAAATGTATCATTCTTTTTTATTTCCTTCCCATTATATACGATACCTTTTTTCATTTTTGATTCCTTTCTAACGCAAAAAATCTTTTTATCCAGTCTTACAACATTTTATAATTTCATTGATCTCTATTATATCAAAGGTCAAAAATAACCACAATAATATATTCTTTAGATTAGAATATCAAGGTAAAAACGGGAAAAACAGCCCGATAGACTTACAACTAGTAAAATATACTATATTGATACGTGGACAATCAGCAAAGGGATCGCCCCTATCTGAACGGTTAACTCTTTTTATATTGTATATTGACATTATTACGATTATAGATTATAAAGGTAATGGTTGTACTCATGACAGTTTTGATAGGTCTATACACTTAGTGACCTGACCAAAAGAAATGGTACAACTGAAATAGAATTAGACAACCAAAGAACCATGTGACTACTCCCATTTACTTTATCCTAGGGATATTTCACATAATCAAAAAGAAAGAGGTAAGTTGAAATGAAAAAAAATTTAGCAATGCTTATGCTTGTAGGAACCAGTTTAATGTGTGCATCTTGTAGTAGTTCTGACAAAAAGACCGAATCACCACAAGCAACAGAAGCAGTACAAGCAACTGAAGCTGCTCAAGATACAACAGAAGGTAACACAGAAGCAACCTTAGATGAAACAAAAATAGAATCCATGCTTAATGACACTTTAGATTGGGTAACTATGCAGTACACTAATATTGAAAATCCTAGTATCACAGAGTTATCTGTAGCACAGGCTGTTCCAATGGCGTGTAGTGCAATTGAAAAAAATCACAGTGATTTAGAGGCTGACAATGACTTGTACATTGTTCCACAGGACATATTTGAGGAAACCACAAAGAATCTTTTTGGTACAACATATGATATTACAACATATACACCGGCTGAATTTGATAAGGTATCAAAAGCAGAAGACGGAGGATTAAGATTAGCTGTAGGTGATTGGGGACTTGCTACACCAAAATTCTCTATTGCAAATATTGCGAACAATGATGATGCAGGTTCTTATATGGTTACCGTAAACTACTACTTATATGACGAAGAAACTGCTAGCGATTCTGAAACAAAATTAGTAGTAAACTACACAGTTACTCCTAACGAAGAAAGTACATATGGTTACGTGATTACAAACATGGCAACTGCATCAGCAGCACAATAATATCCAAGCTAAGGTATATTAAGATGCTGCATCCGTCAAAAACGTATGCAACTAGCTACACAATCAAACAGGTCCGCCTTATGGCAGACCTGTTTGATTCTTTCAATATTTCATATTTTATCTTGAGGTTCTTCGGATATTGGTATCTAACACACGTTGGAATCCAAGCCATTCTAGATTGTCCATGTCTCCTGCAAATAATTCTGCTATTGTTTGGAACTTAGCATCCACATTATCCGCAAAATTTAATGCAAATGCTTCCACTAAAGCCGGTTTCTTTGGAGAACCATATTCTAACTCTCCGTGATGTGCCAATATACAGTGAACCAATTCATTTCGTAATCGCTCTGGAAATTCCGGTATCTTATCTACTGCGTTTTCTATAATACGTGCTCCCATATAGATGTGACCCAGTAATTGCCCTTGGTCGGTATAGTCATTTTCCGGAAACTTAGATAATTCATATACCTTCCCCATGTCATGGAATAGGGCAGCTGTAACTAATAAATCTCTATTTATAATAGGATAGGTCTTTGCAAAGAAATCACACACCTTTGCTACTCCCAAAGTATGTTCCAATAAACCACCAATAAAACCGTGATGTACACTCTTAGCAGCCGAATGTAATTGAAATTCCTTTTTAAACTCTTCATCTCTTATAAAAAAGCTTTCCGCTAATTCTTTTAGATATGTAGATTTGATACTATCTACAATACCTAGCAGTTCACTATACATCTCACTAATATCCTTCTTAGAGCATGGCATATAATCCGCCGGATTGTATTCGTCCTCTGTACATTTACGTACTCTGTCAACATTAAGCTGTAAATTTCCTTGGAAACTAGTCACTCTCCCTGATACATAAATATAATCATTAGAGGAAAATTCTTCTATTCCACCTGAACCGGTATTCCATACCTTTGCATCTAAGTTCCCTGTTTTATCCTGTAATGTCATGGAAAAATACGTTTTTCCCGCTTTTGTTAACAATTCTTGTTTTTTTCTACAGAAGTAAATTTCGCTAACAGTCATATCTTCTCTTAATTCTTCAATATATTTCATGATTTATACCAAATCCCGGAACCATATGGTTTCCGAAGATGGAGCCTGGCTCCCTTTCCTTTCATCTAAATTTAAACTATTTAATTTCTTTCCTTGAGTTCCACTTCAATTTCTATTTCTTTTCTATCTTGGGACACACCACGTACCACTGTAAATTTCACCTTATCTCCCGGTTCATATTTCTGTAAATTCTCATAAAAATGCATTACCGTATCAATGGGATTGCCATCTATACGACAAATTACATCCCCTGCCATGATTCCGGCCTCAGAAACAGGCGAGTCTATCTCTACTTCATTTACATATATTCCCTGAAGGATATTATGCTGCAACAAATAATCCTTTGGCAATTCACCGGCAATAACTCCTGCATAAACCTGTGTTTCATCATTCAGCAAATTCTCTAAAATTATCTTTAGCTTATTTGTACCAACAAATCTACATATAGAATCATCTGTATAGTCATGCTCCATAAGTCCAATCCACTCACCTTGCATATTGCACACAATAGCATAACCATCACTATAGCGCATCATGTTGGTGCTATACAAATCAAAACGGTAATCTTCCATACTTAGATACTGCATATCTCCGGTTATATATCCCATTTCCATGGAGTACATTGTTCCATTTGGCTGACCTGTTGTGTATACCAAATCCCCAAGCTCCAATAAAGAAGACTCCCCAAGCTCCAGTATTTTTAAATATTTTTGGCTATCTGTCCCTATTTCTTTCATGGGTACTTTTATAATTGCCAAATTCATTCTTTTATCATAGCTATACAGACTTCCTACTGCAAGACCTTCGTCAAAAAAACGTATCTGAAAATGCTTCGTCCCCTTAACTTCACTATATCTGGTAAGAACCATTATATTATCTTTTGTTTTTGCCACAATATATCCTGCCACGTCATCACCCAACAACGGAATCTCCTCTTCCTCCTGATAATCGGAAATACCTACAATTGACTGATTTGTTTCCTGCGCCTGCTTTCCAACCAGCTCATACATTTGTTCCATGTGAGAAACGTCTAAAGTTATTTTTTCCACGTCATCTTTTTTGTTTTTTTCTATTTGAAGTTGAGTCGGATCTACTGTAGGCTTCACTGTACTTTCTAGTGCAATCTGCTCCTTATCTTTTTTTTGCATAAGTTCTGATATAACACCATTTGCCACTGTAAATGCAGAACCACCCACAATACCAAATACCACACTATATAAAACCACCTTTTTTAGCTCCCGTACAAATTTACGCTTTGGTTTTTTACTTGCCATAACATTTTCTTCCATAAATGTAAATGTATCTTTTTCTTCCATATACTCACCATACCTGTAAAACACAACTGTTTAAAAGGAACACGTGTAACATTCCAGCCAGTAGCTAAACTGTTACAGAATTGAATAATATTTATGATAGACTTATCAAATTACAACAAAAACAATAAGACCTTTTAACATTATACCAAATTTTTGTGAATAAGCTATGAATATTATGTAAAATTCCACAGAAAGTGTAATTATTCATAGGCTTGACACCTGCTGTTAGGCCTATGCCAAGATATGACGCTAGCAAAATTTCAGCAAGAAAATTCAGTTTCTTTTTCTATTAAAATGAGGTAAAATTAAAACTGTTACAACTAAATACCATGTACGATATTAATTATATGGTAAAAGTGCAATGAATGGAGAATTTTATGAATAAAAAAGCATTAAAAACACTAGAGTTTGATAAAATAAAAGCTCTTCTTGTAGACTGTGCAGGCTCCTCTCTAGGAAAAGAGAAATGTGAAAATTTATTTCCCTCCACAGACTTAGAAGAAATACAACGTTGGCAAGAAGAAACCAGTGATGCGCTTTCCTATTTACTGCAAAAGGGAAGCCTCTCTTTTTCTGGTTTACGAAATATTATGCCAGCACTTAAAAGATTAGAAGTGGGTTCCACCTTAAGCATTGCGGAATTGCTAAATATTAGTAGCCTTCTTACTGTTGCAAATAGGGTAAAAACTTATAGTCGCCCTGAAAAAAGTGAAGGGGAAGAATCTGTAAAAACCCAAGACAGCCTTACCTCACGTTTTTCATATATTGAACCGCTTACCAATCTAAACAATGAAATAAAACGTTGTATTCTATCAGAGGAAGAAATCAGTGACGAAGCCAGTCCTGGTCTTAGCCAGATTCGCCGCACCATAAAAAATACCAATAATAAAATACACGAACAGCTTAACAGTGTAATGAATTCATCTAGAAATATGCTGCAGGAATCCATTGTTACTATGCGTAATGGAAGATATTGTTTACCAGTAAAGGCAGAATACAAAAGCTCCTTTTCCGGTATGGTACATGATCAATCTTCTACCGGTTCTACTTTATTTATGGAACCCATGTCCGTGGTAAAGCTTAACAACGAGCTTAGAGAGCTTTCTATAAATGAACAAAATGAAATCGAAAAAGTTCTTGCCACTCTTAGTAATCTTGCAGCGGAAGAAAATGATTTATTAAAGACAAATTTATCTGTTCTTTCGGAATTGGATTTTATATTTGCACGTGGGGCTTTATCTAAGAAACTGCACTGCAGTCAACCAAAATTTAATACCAATGGCTATATTCAGATTAAAAAAGGAAAACACCCTCTAATAGACCCACATAAGGTAGTTCCAATTGATGTGGAATTAGGAAAAGACTTTGATTTATTGGTAATTACAGGTCCCAACACCGGTGGTAAGACCGTTACCTTAAAAACCATTGGACTATTTACCCTTATGGGACAAGCCGGACTACACATTCCAGCCTTTGATGATTCCCAGTTATCTGTATTTACAGATGTTTTTGCAGACATTGGTGATGAGCAGAGTATCGAACAAAATCTTAGTACTTTTTCTTCTCATATGACCAATACAGTTTCTATTTTAGAACAGGCTACAAATACCACACTATGCTTATTCGATGAGTTAGGTGCAGGTACGGATCCGGTTGAAGGGGCTGCCCTTGCCATGTCCATTTTATCTCATCTGCACAATCAGGGAATTAGAACAGTAGCAACTACCCATTACAGTGAATTGAAGGTATTTGCGCTTACTACCCAAGGTGTAGAAAATGGAAGCTGTGAGTTTGATGTGGAAACCTTGCGACCTACCTATCGTTTGCTAATTGGTATTCCAGGAAAAAGTAATGCTTTTGCCATCTCAGGTAAACTGGGTTTACCAGACTACCTAATTGAACAAGCAAAGGAATATATTGATAATGAGAACCAAAGCTTTGAAGATGTTCTTTCTGATTTAGAAAAAAGCCGTATAACCATTGAAAAGGAACAGGCCGAGATTGCAGCATACAAAACAGAGATTGAACAGTTAAAGAAGAAACTTACAGAAAAAAATGAACGCATAGACAACGCAAAAGAAAAAATTCTTCGCAAGGCAAACGAAGAAGCCCATGCAATACTACAGGAAGCCAAAGACTTTGCAGATAATACCATTAAAAAATATAATAAATGGAGCAAGGAAAGTGGCTTAAATAAAGCTATGGAACAGGAACGTGCTGCCCTTAGAGAAAAGCTCTCAAGCTCAAGTGAAAAATTAGCATTAAAAAATACAAAGAAACAAAAGAAGCAACTGAAACCGAAGGATTTAAAGATAGGCGATACCGTAATGGTACTAAGCCTAAACCTAAAAGGTACTGTAAGCAGCTTGCCAAACAACAAGGGAGACTTATTTGTTCAAATGGGTATTTTACGTTCTCAAGTTAATATTAGCGACCTAGAACCAATTGACGAAGAAGTAATTACTGCACCTGGGCTTAAGAAAACAGGCAGTGGAAAGATTAAAATGTCTAAATCTGCCTCCATATCTCCAGATATAAACTTAATAGGCCTTACTACAGCAGAAGCCATTCCAAAACTTGATAAGTATTTAGACGATGCTTATCTGGCTCATCTTCCCCAAGTAACCGTTATTCACGGTAGAGGAACTGGTGCTCTTAGAAATGCTGTACATGCACATTTAAAAAAATGCAAATACGTGAAATCTTATCGAATTGGGGAATTTGGTGAAGGAGATCATGGGGTTACCATCGTTGTTTTCAAGTAATCTCCCAACCATTAGCTGGAACTTAAAGCAAAATATTAATTAATCCTATTAGAAAATAACTACTTAAAGGGGTATATATATGATTTCTAAACAAAAAATATTAATTGTAGATGATGACACAAATATAGCAGAATTAATCTCTCTTTATTTAAAGAAAGAATGTTTTGATACTTTAATTGTAAATGACGGAAATGAAGCATTAAAACAATTTAAGACCTATGAACCTAATTTAATTCTTCTAGATCTTATGTTACCAGGGATCGATGGATATGAAGTATGTCGGGAAGTTCGAAAAACTTCTTCCGTTCCTATTATTATGCTCTCAGCCAAAGGAGAAATTTTTGATAAGGTTTTAGGATTAGAATTAGGAGCAGATGACTATATTATTAAACCTTTTGATTCTAAAGAACTGGTTGCAAGAGTAAAGGCGGTTATTCGACGTTTCCATAATGCCGAAAAGCTACAACAGGAAGAGGATAGCTCTCCTTCCATAGAACAATCAGGTGATTTTGTATCTTATCCTAATTTAATTGTCAACCTGACAAATTATTCGGTCCTTTATCAAAATCAACCCTTAGACATGCCCCCTAAAGAGCTGGAATTGTTATATTTCCTTGCTTCCCATCCTAACAAGGTTTTTACCAGAGAAAATCTTTTAGATAAAATTTGGGGCTATGATTATTATGGAGATACCCGTACTGTTGATGTGCATATTAAACGTTTAAGAGAAAAAATCAAAGACCATGATAATTGGTCCATTGCAACGGTATGGGGAATCGGCTATAAATTTGAGGTAAGAAAATAATGAAACTACCATTATATCGAAAATTTTTATTATTATATTTTGTTATACTAATTCCTGTAGCCATTCTTCTCTCTACGATTTGCAGGAATGGCTACCAAAAGGAAGTAATTAGTGATACAAAAACACAACTATTTAAATACTCCCACTATATTAGAGAGAGTTATTTCCCAAGTGTGTATAAAAGCTCCTCTTCTCTGGTCAACAAAAAAATTTCTGAGGATATACGGCCTTCCTCTAGAATATTAAACACCACAGTATGGATTACAAATGCCAAAGGTTTAATCCTAGTAGATTCTCAGGAACCAAGCCTACAAAACGGAAACCACTATATTAAAAATTATGACGCTGGATTTTTCCATAAATCATATCATGTAAATAAAACATTAAAGCCAATTATGAGACAGGAAATGCTTACTGTAATTTTACCAGTTACCTCCGGTTACGCAGTAAAAGGATATATCATTATTCATACTCCTATGGAAACCATTAACCAACAAATGAAAAGCTTTACCTATTTTTCAACAATAGGTATAACTGCTTTTGCAATTATTTACGGGATACTTCTTTACATTATTTATACACTTACAGGAAAGCCCGCAAAGAAAATTTGCAATATAGTTTCCAAATATAACAATGGAGAATTTGAAGACACCACACTTTTAAGAGGTAAGGATGAATATGAATTTATTAGTACAGAATTATCTTATCTTGGTGAACAGCTACAGCATCTGGATGATTATCAAAAGAATTTTATTGCTAATGTATCCCATGATTTCCGCTCTCCCTTAACTTCCATCAAAGGTTATGCTGAAGCCATGCTTGATGGTACCATTCCAGAGGAATTATATAATAAATATTTGGATATTATCGTATTTGAAACTGAACGTTTAACCAAATTGACCACTAATTTGTTGTCTTTAAATGGATTTGAACACGGAAGAACGCAACTTGAGATTACATCCTTTGATATTAATTATATTATCAAACGTACTGTTGCCTCTTTTGAAGGAACCTGTACCAAAAAACATATTAAGCTAATATTGACTTTTTCAGAAAAAGAAACTTTTGTAAATGCAGACCAGGCGAAAATTCAGCAGGTTTTATATAATTTAATTGATAATGCAATTAAGTTTAGCCATAAAGATTCACAGATTAAGATTACTACTATTGAGAAAAAAGAAAAAGTTATTTTATCAGTGAAGGACTATGGAATTGGTATTCCAAAAAATAGTTTAAAAAAAATTTGGGAACGCTTTTATAAGACAGATTTGTCTCGGGGAAAAGATCAAAAGGGAACAGGTCTTGGATTATCTATAACCAAAGAAATCATTAACGCCCATCAGGAACATATTAATGTTACCAGTACAGAAGGAAGTGGAACTGAATTTTCCTTTACACTCCCTTTAACCAATCCATCTTCAACTTCCTAAATCCCTCATTCATAAGGGGGTTCTTATAAAGAACAAAGTGGACAAGTCCACTTCAACTCCCTAAATCCCTCATTCATGAGGGACTTGCTCCACTTTGCGTGCCAGATGCGTGTTGCATGCCTTTTGCAACAATACTCCTTACGCATCTGTGCACATCCCCGCGG
>JAFQAU010000143.1 GCA_017399885.1 Lachnospiraceae bacterium | reverse complement strand
CGAAATATACTGTTTCCTCATCTATAACATCCCCGAAATAATCCTCTATTGTAACTTCCTTATCCATTTGCATATGCCTGGATTCACTTAAATTTTTATAAATTAAAATTATATTCCTGGCAAATAACAGCAGCGAAACTACAGATACAGACAAGCCAGGTACCAGAATATACAATGCATAAGTTTGTAAATCTGAACATAGTAAATAGCTTCCTGTCAAAAGGACTCCAAATCCCAGTAACATTATCGGAATCCACCAGCTTACGGATTCATTTTCCAATGCCTTTTCATATTCAGGCAATTCCACTATTTCATCTTCCAGTATCTTATCAGGATTCTCCCATACTACACTATCTGAAGCAGCAGCCTCTGGTTCTTTTTTTCTTCTTTCCTGTACCTGCAGCATTACTCCTTCTTTTTCTATTAATCCAATAAATACTTCAAATGAAAAGAACTCCTCCTTTGACATTTTATAAAACTGATATGCCATATTAACAGCATGTTCATCCTTATGATCAACCTTATCCAGCAGAAACTCAGCCAGATCCCGATATAATCCTCTTTCCATATATTTTTTCATCTGTATATTTTCTTTCTCTGGAAGATAAAGACAAAATAATTCTTCCTTTTCCAAATCGCGGAATATGTATTGTGGCTGTAGAAGAAAACCATTTTGCTCCAAAAGAAATTCGTTGGCTGATTTTATAATCCGGTATAAACCAAGAAATAAATTTCTAAGATCTATAAATTCAATTTTTTTATCTTCATATTCCTTTTCTAATGTTTTCAAAGAAGTAATATCGTAGCAGTAACATGCAATTTCTTCCATATAACAAATTTTACATTTTAATAATCCGGGAATTACATTTTGTGTAATCATCATAAGTGCATAATCTTCACTTTCTGCACTTTCTTTTTTAATAAATAGAGAAACATGATCAAACTCTTTTTTAATTTCTATATCGTCCATAATTTTTTATTTCCTCCTTCTTATATACGATGATGGCTTTAAATAAATGGCTGATTTCTGACTATCTATTCCCCAATCCGAATCTTTCCTTTTAGCCAGATCCACAAACAATACCCGAAGGCTCCCTTTCAATTCTACTTTTACATTCGTCATAAAGACCTCTGCCTTTTGCTCCTTTGGCTTTATAAAAAGAAACTTTTCCTCTGCTAATTCCACTGCATTCTTATATGCGGCCTGTTCCATCTGTGTATTGGTTAACTCCCATTCATTCGATGCCCGTAAACCTGCAAGATAACAGCATTGAACAGACACACTTTTGTCATAGCAATAAAATCCATAAAATAATAACTGTACAAGTATCATAACTGCAACAGGTATCACCAAAGAAGCTTCTATAGTCAGATATCCCTCATATACAAAAACCTGATTCTTTTTATTCTTCTGATTCACTATTACACCTTTCTTATTTTCATTCTTTTGCTCTAATGAAATAATCTTTAAGATTGTTATACTGCACTTTTTATACTCAAAGTTCAGCTAAAATTCTTCCTTTATTAATCTTCTGTCCCAAATATTATGTGAAATTGATAAATTCAACACATATTACTGCTATCGTAATAAATGGCACAAATGGAATTCTTTTATTTCTACTGCTTCGTTTACAGACTACAAGACATATGGCACCTGCTGCTGCCAGAAAGAAAGATACAAGCACCACTGTCCACTCTTCCTTTACTGTAAAAAAGAACCCAGTCAGCAAAATAATAAATCCGTCTCCATCCCCTATCTGTCCAGTACATTTCGAGAAAAGAATGAGAAAAAATCCCGGTAAAAGAGCTGCCAGTAAATCAAAAAAACTTCGTCTTTCCAAAACAATCAAAACCACACCATAAACACTCATAATGAGCAGACCGCACCATATCCATATTGCTGGAAGTCTTCTAAAACGAATATCCATACACGTAAGAATCAATAAATAAACCACAAATATGTAAATCATAATTTTTCTCCTAATTCTTCAGGGCAAAATGCTTACGCTTCTACTCATTTCCACATTTACTACATGCATGCCTATTACCTGCCTCTGAAAGTCTGATTGTCTGCACACTTCGCGTCAACTGACTACATCGCAAAGATGTGTGATAACGATTCCCATACTCTGTATAAAAACAAATTCCTGTTAAATTTCCATCTTTACAACTACTGCACAAACGATACCGTTCTCCGTCTTTATTGCGATGCTGGTCAATATCCTTTGATGCAGATGACATAATTTTAGGATCTAAATAACTACAATTACGATTTCTATGATATGTTGTTCCATGAAATGTCACATATACCCATTCCTCTTCTTTCTCTAACGAATCCCCATTTGTCACATCATAGCCAGTCCATTTTCTTACCCGGCAGTTTATAATCGTTCTAGCACTTGAAAATCCCATAATAGGAAACATGGGCTCCAATGCCTGTACCTTGGTTCGAATAATCAAATCATTTCCCACATTCTGCCCTTCCTCCATGATGTGGGCATGCACAGAAAGCTCCTTTGCCTCTCTGTGCATGTCAGCCAGATTGGAGGAATATTCTCCAAAAAGAATGATAATTGAAAATAGATTAAGAATGGCAAATAGAAACAAGGGAATCGCCAGTGACGCTTCTATTGTCATACTTCCTTCCCTGCCGGAAAGGAGAAATGATGACATCCTCTTTGAACATAGAAATTCAATGATACGGGAATATTTTATACTTGCTTTATGACATGCCTGGAGAGAAGACTTTTTAATACTTTGTTGATAGTTACATATTTTGTTCAAAAAGGACATCATCATTCCCCCTTTCATTCGTAAGAAT
>JAFQAU010000142.1 GCA_017399885.1 Lachnospiraceae bacterium | reverse complement strand
GCTAATAGGCGACGGAGCAAAATGGGCGAAATCGACGTGTCTGTGGTGCTTGGCTGACACGGACACCGTCTACAAATCGTAGCCTTAAATTGTGCAATTTGACAAGTGCTAAAAAAATACAAGCTTTTGACACCCTAATCATATAAATAAAAAAACAAACAACAAACAGGATTGCCATCTACTAAGCAATCCTGTCTGTACCATGCTATTACGTAACCGTCAAAGTATTCCTTATTCCAAGGTTTCCTTCCATAATTCACTATCCTCTGTCATAGGTGCCTCTGTGGGTGGAATATCCCCCCTAAAGGAATTGGCATCAGCTGTAGGTTCCGGTGCTACCGTCACTCTGGGCTCTGGTGTTACCTCTGTTTCATCCTCATTTTCCTTTTTTATTTTACTTTCATCCGGATAAATTCCCAAAAACGGAAATATGTCCTTCATAATTCCTCTTGCAACCTCCTGTGCATAAACACTATGTGCTTGATCTTCTACTCTAGGTTCATCCACAATTACATACACGACAACCTCTGGATTCTCCATAGGTGCAGCACCAATGAAGGATACCAGATAATTCCCCGATTTTCTTGGATATTTTTCTGCAGTCCCTGTTTTTCCTCCTATACTATATCCATTTATATGTGCGGATGATGCGGTTCCCTCTTCCACTGTAGCTTGCATATATTTTCTAATATATGCACTGGTCTGCTCTGATACGGTCTTTCTGACTAAAACCGGCTCCATCTCTTCTACTTCATTTCCGTCCTCATCAACAATTGCTTTTACTACGTGTGGTTGGTAATAATACCCTCCATTAATAACAGAGGAAATCGCACTTGCTATTTGTACCATATTTACATTAAAACTTTGTCCAAAACTGGAAGTTGCCAATTCTGTTGCATTTAATTTATCTAATGGATGTATAACACCTGTTGTCTCACCTGGTAAGTCAATTCCGGTTTTACGTCCCATGTTAAATACTCTTTGATATTTTCTAAAGGTTTTTCTTCCCATTTTTTCCGCTATTTGCATCATAACATCATTACAAGACTTCATTAAAGATTCTTCTAAGGTTATATATCCATGACCAATTGTGCTTACACATGCAATTGGTGTATCTACAATTTTTTCTCCACCGTCACATACAAATGTATTATTGGCAGTTACTAAATTTTCTTCCAATGCAGCTGCTACTGTTAATGGTTTAAATGTAGATCCCGGTTCATAACTAAAACTTACACAAAAATTTTCCCACATCTTGCTAAGATTTTCTGAACGAGCTTCATCAGTCATTCCATTTATCTCTTCTTTACTATGGGCATAAGAAAGATCGAAGGCATTGTTCAAATCGAAGCTTGTATCTGACGCCATAGCATAAATTTCTCCATTTTGCGGATTCATAACCAATGCTGCTACTTTACTTGCTCCTGTTTTACTCATAAAATTCTTTATTCGTTTTTCTACTTTTTTCTGTATATTTGCATCCAAGGTGGTAACTATAGAATTTCCGTTTTCTGCTGCTTTTACAGTTCTTTCCAAAACAGAATTTTCATTATAATATCCATACTCCCTACCATCTTTTCCGTTTAATTTGTTATTATATTGTAATTCCAAACCAAATGAACCTTTATTTTCTGAATTAGCTACACCAATAACATTGCATGCAACTGCCTCTAATGGATACGTTCTTTTGTAATTCTTCTCAAACCATACTCCCACAATTTTACAAGTTTCATTTGCTTTTTTACAACGTTCTTTTTCATCTGCTAACATTTCTTCATAGGCATCTACTTTTTCTTTGCTCACACCTTTTAATAGTATTGTATACTCAGATTCAGGCTTATTATTCAGTATTTCATTTATCTCTTGGGCTTCCACACCAAAATACATTGTTAAAGCATTGATAGTAGCTTGTCTATATTCACTCTTCTCCAATATGGTCTTAGGAGCAAGTATTACATTGTACACCCTAACACTAGTTGCTAATTTTGTATTATTTCTATCTAAAATATCTCCTCTTTTATATATAATAGGATTACTTACATATGTTCTCTGACTTAAGGTCTTTTTTGCATAGCGTTGCCCATTGGTTTCATTTATCTCTACCACCCGATATATTAAAAAAATAAATGCAGAAAACATCATTAATCCACATATCAATAACCTAGTTTGCATCTGCTTGGTAAATTTTCTTTGCTTTCTTTGTTCTCTTCTTCTAAGCATGATTTCACTCCTATTTCCTCCAAGTATAACCGTTTTGTCACGGCTAAACTGCTATATAAAACCACACATGCCTGTGCAGCCAAGCTGTCCGGCCCATCTACTCACATAATCTTACTACAATAGCTTTTAAATTGAATACAACACAGACTATCAGTTGGATATGTCTGTGTTGTTTGTAATTCTTAAATATGATTAATTATCAAAAATCTTATCAATTATACTTTGATCTGTTCCTTCTGGAATATCTCCATACTGCTTTACAGAGTCGTCTTTGGTACTTTCATAAGTAACTACCTGTTCCTTATTAGGATGAACCATTCCCAATTTCTTCGTAGCCTTTTTGTATATATAATCTAAATTTATATTAGACGTAATGCTCTCTGTTGCTATTCTATTCTCCTCTTTTAATAAAATTATCTCACTTTCTATACTGGCAATTTCTTTTGTAATTGCCGTTACCTGTGACTGTACCTTTAAATATCGTACTAAAACAGATGCTGTCACTATTATAGCAATTGTTAATGTTATCAAGGAAAATAAGTCCATATTGTGAACTCTTTCCCTTCTTCTTAATGCTTTTTCTCTTCTCTTTCTTCGCTCTAATTCCAGCTCATAATCCTCTTGTGGCTGTTCTAATTCATAAACCTCTTGTGCCTCTAATTTTCTTACAACATTTCCATCTACAAAATATTCTTTTGTATTCTTTTCATAACCCCTTTTGCTTCTCCCATTATATCTATCTTGCTTTTTCATAACTTCTCACTCCTCCTGTTTTTCAGTAACAGTTCACTTTTCTACAAAAGCATTGCCAATTCACTGGGTTGACAAATCTCCCTCATTCTTAAAAATGCCTATCTTATGGCATGTCCATCTTAACTGCTGTTTTTTCAAATACTCTTAATTTTGCACTTTTTGATCTCCGATTCGCTTGTATCTCTATATCCGACGGTAGTATAGGCTTTCTTGTAATTACCTTTCCTTTGGACTTCTCCCCACACATACAAACCGGAAAACCTGGTGGACATGTACATGGATTCTCATTTTTTCTAAAGATACTTTTCACTATTCTATCTTCCAGAGAGTGAAATGTTATAATACATATTCTCCCTCCGGGATTGAGCACCTCTATCATGTCTTGTAAAGTATTATTCAATACCTCAAGTTCACGATTTAATTCTATTCGTATCGCCTGAAATGTCTTTTTGGACGGATGTCCAGTATTCTTCCTTACTTTCATAGGAATCGCTGCTTTTATCGCTTCGTTTAGTTCATAGGTAGTAGTAATTTCCTTCTCTTGACGCATTCGTACTATGTGTTTTGCAATATTCTTTGCAAATTTATCTTCTCCGTAATCTCTGATAATACGAAATAATTCCATCTCACTATAGCCATTTACAATATCTTTGGCTGTAATTTCCTGCCGATTGTCCATTCGCATATCAAGAGGAGCATCCTCTTTATAAGTAAACCCTCTCTCAACTGTATCTAATTGATAGGAAGAAACTCCTAAATCCAAAACAATTCCATCTACTTTTTCAATCCCCAAGTCATTTAGCACTTGTTTCATATGGGAATAATTACTACGAATAATGGAAACCTTATCCCCAAATTCCTGTAAACGGGTCCGTCCTGTAATAATCGCAGCTTCATCTTGATCTATTCCAACAAATCTACCACTGTCTCCCAATCTCTTACACACCTCATATGCATGTCCCGCTCCACCAAGGGTGCCATCCACATATACACCGTTGCTTTTAATATTTAGTTCAGATACTGTTTCTTCCAACAAAACGGATATATGCTCAAAATTCATTCCTCTACCTCCGCTACATTCCTTCTTCTAAAAGCTAATTCCCATCTCTGACATATTTTCTGCTATAGATTCTACATCACCAAAATCATTATTTGCTTCCCATCTTTCTTTGCTCCATACTTCTATCTTTCCAAGTACCCCCACAAATACCACATCTTTAATCAAATCTGCATGCTCTCTTAACTTTGCAGGTATTAAAATCCTTCCCTGTTTATCTATTTCACAGGTAACCGCTCCTGCAAGAAAATAACGTTGTAGCTGTCTGGCTTCTCTATTTCCAGGTAATGTCTTTAGCTTTTCTACAAAGCTTTGCCATTCATTATTTGGATACACAAACAAACACCCATCTAAGCCCTGTGTTACTACAAATTCCTCTCCCAATTCTTCTCTAAGCTTAGCAGGTACGATAATTCTGCCCTTGGCATCTATCGAATGATTGTATTCCCCCATAAACATATGGCTAACACCTACCTATCTACGTACAGTTTAGGACAAGCCCCCACTTCTCCCCACTTTTCACCACACGCTCTCCACTTTTATAAACATTTTATCCTATTTCTGAGAAACTTTCAACCTTTTTCCCACTATAAAGAAAGAAAAAATTATACGAAGCATTTTTGTAAAGGATGGAACAAAGCATGCAAGTACGCTCCACCACATTACTCTTTTCTATAAAGATTAGGGTGTCAAAAGCACATAACCTAAATTGCACTTGTCAAATTGCACAACAATAAGATAACAATTTGCAGATGGTGTCCATGCCAGACAAACACAAGCAGACGATAGGAGATTTTTGCCAAATTTTGTGAGTAAGCGCAAATGTTGGAGCACTGTTTGAGCGTAGCGAGTTTGCGGAAACATTTGCTAATAGGCGACGGAGCAAAATGGGCGAAATCGACGTGTCTGTGGTGCTTGGC
>JAFQAU010000141.1 GCA_017399885.1 Lachnospiraceae bacterium | reverse complement strand
CAATTGGTGTTCTCTTATGGAAAGATGGAAAGTGTAAAGGAAACAAAGGATCCAACCACTATATTAGACAGCATAGGCGAGTCTGTTTTAGAGCTTGTGGTTTGTGATGTGGATAAAATATCAGACAAAGCCTTAGAGAATCCGGATTACTACTATGAAAAATATGTAGGTAAGGATAAAAAGATAGATAGGATAAGTTTTGAAAATCCTTTTGAAAATATAGCCCAGTTGCTGGGGAATGGAGAAGAACTAACAGAAAATATTACAGAAAGGCTTCTATTTCAAGCATATATAAAGGAACATTTTAAATCATACATAAGCCAGGAAAAAAGTGACAGTAGCTTAGATTACGAGCAAGAGTATATTTTATGCGGTGAAAAATCTGATAAAAAAAATTTAGAAGATACAGTAGAGTATATTGCGCTCATAAGAATGTTGCCCAATTTTAGTTATTTGCTTAGTGATACAAAAGCAAGACAAAGTGCATACACCACAGCAGCAGGGTTGGTTGGATTTACAGGTTTAGAGCCCTTAATTCGGGCTACGCAAATGGCTATTTTATTGGTTTGGGCGTATGAGGAAAGTCTGGTAGATGTTTCTGCATTGTTAGAGGGGAAGGAAATAGCATTTGTAAAAAATAAAAAAAGCTTTTCTATAAAATATGATGAGATACTGCAATTTAACAAAAATCTCATTGCAAAAAAGGTAAAGGAAATAAAAACAAAATCGTCAGCTAAAGGGACGCTTTCTTATGAGGATTACCTTACTATATTAATGATCCTAAAGGATGAAAGTAAGAAGGTTTATCGCTCTATGGATATAATAGAAGAAAATATGCAGCTTCGATATAGCAGTAAATTTTCTATGGAGGATTGTATTTATGCTTTAGAGGTTAGCTGTGGATATGAAATACCAAAAAAGTTTTTATCATTTGGATTTTATGAACATAGCACAAAAAATAATAATAGTTGGTTTTATACAACAACAACGAAATATTCGTATTAATGTAATAAATGAGCCGAGTAAAAATGCTCTCCCATGCCCAATACAAAAAAATTTTTTAGGCAGTACATGAAAGTATATTATCCTCATCAATGGGAGAGTGTTTTTATTCGGCTCAAAAGGAAAGGAATATGAGAGAGAGAAGAAAAGAACATTTTGACAAAAGAACAAAGGGATCCATAACCTTAGAAACTGCTTTGATTCTACCATTTTTTCTATTTGCAGTATTGGTATTTTGCTACTTTTTTCAGATTATGTTTATTCAGGAACAAATAAGTCAAGGCTTGTGGGAGACAGCCAAGGAAGCCTCCCGCTATGCAGTTATTTATCAGGACATGGAAGAAAGTGAAGAAAGTAGTGCAAAGGATATAGCCAAAAAGTGGGGTGCCGGCATATTGGTAAAAACCAGAATGTGTTCTTATGTAAAAGACTCCTTATTAGATAATAGCTGTATCTGTGGAGGGAGCAATGGTGTGATTTATCAGGCGAGAATTTACCAAGGGGATTATAGTATTAAGCTGGTAGCCACGTATTGGATTGAAATTCCCATGTTTGGGAGTATATTGCCTAAGCTTACTATGGTACAGCAGGTAAAAACAAGAGGATTTGTAGGAACAGATAAAATTGGGCTGTCCAGTGAAGAGTTAGAAGCAGAAGACATTTTTGTATATGTAACAGATACAGGTTCCGTTTATCATGGCTCCCTAGGATGCTCCCATCTGCATTTGTCCATTGAAAGTACGGTGTTTCAAGATGTGAATAATCTGCGAAATAGTGGGGGTGGTAAATATAAGCCTTGTGATAAATGTGTAAAAAATGTAAAGCTATCCCCTAATTCCACTATTTATATTACAGAAGATGGGGATAAGTATCATAAAAATTTAAATTGTAGTGGATTAATTCGAAATATCAATAAGGTTAAATTATCCACATTAGACAATGTAAGAGCATGCCAGAGATGTGGGGGATAAAAATGAATAAAATAGAACGTAGTAAAGGGGTTATTACCTTAGAAGCGGTGATGATATTTCCTATGGTGTTTTTTATAGTTCTCACTTTATGTTATTTGGTGTTTCAGCTTTGCGATAAGGTAAAAGTAGAAAGTGTGCTAGAAAATCTTGCCAGAGAACAGGCTATTGCATTAAAGGAGGGAACCGCCCTTAAGGAGCAGGGAGATTATAGCAAAATATCAGAAAAAGGTGTTTTTTATTTATTGGAGGATTTATCAGAGGAAAGCAATTCATTAAAAAAGGTTGCCAAAAATAGAATGGAGAAGGTCATGATTCTTGGAGAAATAGAGCAGATAGATGTAAAGCTTAGTCACTATAAAGTAAAAATCTCTGCCAAAATTTCTACATATTTTGGCTTGGCTAACATACAGGAATATTTTGGTGGAAGCCCTTATACTTATGAATTATCTGTTTCTATTCCTGTGCATAATCCTGCTGAGTTTACCAGAAGTTATAGAGCATTAAATGAAACCATAGAAAATAGTAAGGGTAGAAAGAAGGCAAAAAAACAGTTAAAGGACATAAAGAAAAAATAAGCGTGGCTTACAGCAATTTGCACAAAAAAAGCACGGTACGTGTGGGGATTTTTCCATAGGTGAGCAAGCCTGTTTAAAATTAGCTGAATAGATAGAAATGGGAAAGGTAGAAACTATGATTGATATTGAAATAAAACATGACATACAGAAAAATTATTTAGTAATACATGGAACAAAGGAACTTGCATATATGCTACGCATGGTATCTGATAGAACCATTCAAGGTTTCTTGCCACTTGAGGTAAGGGTACTTAATAATATAAATCATTACTATTATGATATTACAGGGAGGGAGAATCTCTTAGATAGAAGCAAAAAAGGAAATTGGGGGTTAAAACAAATCGTTCATTTTTTTGTACAAATATTAAATGTGATAGGAAAGGCGAAAGAATATTTACTAAATTCTAACAATTTTGTTTTAGAGCCCGCATATATTTATGAAAATATGTGTAACGGTGAAATTGCAGTATGTTATTATAGTGACTATGAAAAAGATATTAATGGGCAGCTTACAGAGTTGTTCTCTTATTTTATGAATGTAGTTGATTATAAGGATACTAAGGCAGTGGAATTGGTGTATAAGCTATATGATGTAAGTAGAGAAGAACACTGTACCTTGCAACGTTTGTGGAATGTCATTGGAGAAAGGCAGATAGAAGAGGAAAGAAAAGAAGAATCTGTTACCTTACCTGAGGAAAATAAAAAAAATAAACGTTCGTTAATAAGCGGGCAAAGAACTGGGAAATATGGATTAAAAATAGAAGATAAGTTATTAGAAACCAAGGAGGGGAAAAGGAATAAATTTTCCCTTGTAAGTGCAAGAAGGATAGAGAAAAATAAAGTAAAAAGCCAACAAAAGGGAGAAACGAAAGCCTTAACAAAAAAAATAGATTTATCAGTAAAAGAAAAGAACTTTTTTTTAAATAAATTGGGTAAGAAAAACAAAAATGAGTCAAAAAGCAAAGAGAAAAGAACTGAAAATAAATTAGAAAGGAAGGAAAGAGATACTACCTCAGATTTTTCAGATGGAACAGTGGTACTTGAATTTACTAACAGGAAACAGGAATTTCAAGAGGAGAATTTAGGAGTGTCAGAAAGTGAATGTTATTTAATACCGGATACAGACAAACATCAATTACTCTCTTTAAATGAATTTCCTTTCTTTATAGGGAGGGTACAACAAGATACAGAGGAAATGAAAAAAAATCTTAGTATAAGTCGAATGCATAGCAAAATTGAAAAGTTTGGGGAACGGTTTTTCATTACCGATCTAAATTCCACCAATGGGACCTATATAAATCAAAACAAAGTAAATAGTAATGAATCTATAGAATTGCATGAGGGGGATAAAATACAGTTTGCCAATGTAACATATTTCTTTTCTAAGGAAAACAAACTTGTAAGGAGTAAGCAAAATTGATATAATAGTTTGGATAATTTGTGTTATAGGAAAGAATTTATAGTAAGGCTAGAAGGTAAGGTGAAGCATGCAGACGATAGATGTTGTAAAGCAATTTCAAAAAGAAGGATATCAACGAGCAGTTGTCAATGGATTGTATGTTGATGTATTATTACAATTTAAAGAAGCATGTACGTATGTTGTTGTGGTATTTGATTGTAATCATTTAAATAACCTTACGTTGGAGAAATATGAAAGTATCATGCGGGCAATTCGCAGTTCCATTTACAGCTATGAGTTTAATCAGATTCATACTTTACATGTGTTGTGTACCAATGAACCTAATCAGACCAAGGAATTAATTGGAGCTTTTGGAGAACACTGGATAGTAGACTTAAAGGAACAAAGGTTACTTATCTATGAGAATCAGTTGGCTGATTTTTCCGATGCAAAACAGATTATTGAGAGGACATTATCAGAGACAGAAGAAGATATTATAGAGCAGAAAAGACAGGAAAAGATAAAGTATATCAAAGAGAATATTTGTACCATTGGTTTGGTGCTTATAAATATTATTATTTTTCTATTGGTAGAAATTACTGGTTCTACAATGAATACAGAACACATGGTAGAATGTGGTGCATTAAGTATGGACCGAATTGGAGAGAAATTTTGGCAATATAGATTGTTTTCCAGCATGTTTTTGCATTTTGGAATAGAACATTTAGGTAGTAATCTGTTAATGCTTGCAGTAATGGGAAGTTATATTGAAAAGAGAATGGGAAGAAAAGCCTTTCTTGCAATGTACTTTGGTGCAGGAATTATTGGAAATATAGCATCTTTATATTATTATATTAATAGTGGAATGAGTAATGTGGTAACAGCAGGAGCGTCTGGAGCTGTATTTGGAATGATAGGTGCTTTATTATATCTGATCATTAAAAATCGTGGAAGACTAGCAGGGCTTTCTTATGGGCAAATAGCAGTTATACTATTGCTTAGTTACTATCAAGGACTTGTAGATACCCAGGTTAACATGGTAGCACATTATGCTGGATTTGTAGGAGGTTTTATTTTGTCAATTATACTAGGATTTTTAAATCTCTCTGAAAGAAAAGCATAACCATAAGCTGTTATACCATAGGAAGAGAAGGAATAAGTTAAGGAGGAACTTTTTCATGAGAATCAATATCTATTATGGTGGAAGAGGGCTGATTGAAGATTCCACAATATATGTAATGAATAAGCTAACAGAAGTTTTGCAAGAGCTTCGTATAGAAGTTGTAAGATATAATATTTATGAGGACAAAAATGGAATAAATATCTTGCCAAATACCTTAAAAGAAGCAGATGGGGTAATATTAGCAACTACTGTGGAGTGGTTTGGTATAGGTGGATTTATGCAACAATTTTTAGATGCCTGCTGGCTATATGGAGATAAAGAAAAGATAAGAACACTTCCTATGCTACCAGTGGTAATTTCAACTGCATACGGAGAAAGAGACGCTGCATTTACACTTTCTAAATCATGGGAATTGCTTGGTGGACTTCCTTGTGAAGGCATTTGTGCATATGTAGAGAATCATGTGGAATTTGAAACAGATCCTGGTTATAGTTTCTTGATCGAGAAAAAAGCTGAAATGCTATATAGACAGATCAGCCATAAATTAAAAAATTTCCCAACAAGTGTGCATATTGTTACAAATACCGTATTAAAGAAAAACTCCTTAGATCTTACACCACAGGAAAGCGAACAGCTTTCTATTTATGTGTCTGATGATTCCTATGTAAAACAGCAAAAGGAAGATATTCAGGAGCTTGCCCAATTATTTAAAGGTATGTTAGGAGAAACAATAGCAACAGAGGAAGAATTTATTACAGATCTAAAGAAAGGCTTTAAGGGACAACCAGGCTTTAAGGCAAGCTATGATTTAAATTTTGCTGAAGAGGGAACCAACCTAGCCGTTCAGATAGATGGTGACCAGTTAAATTGTTTCTATGGAGAGCAAGAAAATGCGGAAGTCTCTGTAAAGATAACAAAGTCTGTTATGAATGAAATTATAGCAGGTGAGATGACTTTGCAAAGAGCCTTTATGTCAGGTGAGGTAACCGCTAAAGGAGATTTTAAAACACTACGAAATTTTGATACGGTGTTTAGGTTTTCATAAAAAAGTACACACTTATACCACTGTGAGAATATTATGTAAGGTATATTGTTTTAGGGTGTGAATAAAATGAATCCACAAGAAGAATCTTATTCTTTCATGAAATTATTTTCTGTATTAAATAGTTCGCCACAAGGAATTGCCCACGTAATGGGAAATGAAAAATATCCCGGTATACGTGGGCTTTTTGCTTTTTACCAAACTAGAAGGGGTGTATTGGTGGTAGCACAGGTCAATGGATTACCTATAGCATCAGACTCTTGTGAAGGTGAAAT
Source organism: Lachnospiraceae bacterium (assembly GCA_017399885.1). GTDB lineage: Bacteria > Bacillota > Clostridia > Lachnospirales > Lachnospiraceae > CAG-411. The sequence goes on along the minus strand of JAFQAU010000141.1, from coordinate 20,238 downwards.
ATTTGCCTTGCACATACATGGTGGGGAAAGCTGCACCGGTAATGAGAAGGATCCATTTGCCAATTCTATGGCGCACTATAATCCTAATAATTGCCTACACCCCTATCATGCAGGAGATTTGCCTCCTTTATTTGGAAATGATGGATATGCATTTATGATGTTTTTAACAGACCGTTTTATAGTTGACGAGATTATAGGGAAAACCATTCTCATTCATGAAAAACCAGATGATTTTGTAAGTCAGCCGGCTGGAAATTCCGGGGAAAAAATAGCATGTGGGCAGATAATAGAGGTATAAAGGGAAGGTTTACAGAAAGCGAAATGTTAATGCGTCCAGCTTAACTGGAGTGATATTGCATGTGTACAGTAACCCTGTTAGCACTTGTTAAGAAAAAGCTTGTGGTCTAAGTTGCGTTGATGAGGTGATTGCGATATAATGAAAGGTACTTGGGTATTTTTTGTAACAGGTCAGCCCCCGGCTGAACTGTTACCTATTTTTGAGAAAGAAAGGAAGACAGCATGAAGAATTATAAAATTAATACAAAATGTGTACAAGGTGGATATACACCTGGCAACGGAGAGCCAAGACAGATACCAATTATTCAATCCACAACCTTTAAGTATGATACCAGTGAGGATATGGGAAAATTATTTGACTTAGAGGCATCAGGATATTTCTATACACGTTTACAAAATCCTACCAATGATTATGTGGCAGCAAAGATTGCAGAATTAGAAGGTGGAACAGCGGCAATGCTTACCTCTTCAGGGCAGGCAGCAAACTTTTTTGCATTGTTTAATATATGTGAAGCGGGAAGTCATATCGTGTCATCCTCAACCATTTATGGGGGAACCTTTAATTTAATTTCCGTAACTATGGCAAAGATGGGGATAGAAGTAACCTTTGTCTCGCCTGATTGTACAGAAGAAGAATTAAATGCTGCATTTCAAGAGAATACAAGGGTAGTATTTGGAGAAACTATTGCCAATCCTACACTTACAGTGCTTGATATAGAGAAATTTGCAAAGGCTGCTCATGCACATGGAGTACCATTGATTATTGACAATACATTCCCAACTCCAATAAATTGTCGCCCGATTGAATGGGGGGCTGATATTGTAACACATTCCACTACAAAATATATGGATGGACATGGTGCAGCAGTTGGTGGAGCGATTGTAGACTCCGGAAAGTTTGACTGGATGGCATATGCAGATAAATTCCCTGGTCTATGTGAACCGGATGACTCATATCATGGAGTAACCTATGCAGAGCGATTTGGAAAAGAAGGGGCATTTATTACCAAATGTACCACACAGCTAATGCGTGATTTAGGATGTATTCAGTCTCCGCAACATGCATTTATTCTAAACTTAGGCTTAGAATCCTTACATGTGCGTATGGCAAGACATGTGGAAAATGGGCAGGCAGTGGCAGAGTTTTTAGAGTCCCATCCACAAGTAGAATATGTAAATTATTCAGGGTTAAAGTCAAATAAATACTATGATTTAGCTAAAAAATATCTTCCAAATGGTGGATGTGGAGTAGTTTCTTTTGAGCTAAAGGGTGGAAAGAAAGCTGCCGAAATATTTATGAAGAACTTAAAGCTTGCAGCAATTGAAACACACGTAGCAGATGCAAGAACCTGTTGTCTAAATCCTGCTACATCCACACATCGCCAGATGACAGAGGAACAGTTAATTGCAGCTGGTGTTCCAGCAGGCTTGGTACGTATGTCATGTGGTTTAGAGGATAAAGAAGATTTGATTGCAGATTTGAAACAAGCATTAGATGCTATTAGTGGCAATAAATAAGTCATTACTGTTCGCCGTGTGAACAGTAACAATAAGTTCTATTGGTAATAGAGGAGGAAGTTTTATATGGAAATTAAGGGGACAGAGCTATTTGTTAAGGCTTTAAAAGAAGAAGGTGTAGAGAAGTTGTTTGCCTATCCCGGTGGAATGGCAATTGATTTATTTGATGCGATTTACGATGTAGATGATTTTGAAGTAATTCTTCCACGTCATGAACAGGCATTGATTCATGCAGCAGATGGTTATGCCAGAGCTACTGGAAATGTAGGTGTATGTTTGGTAACCAGTGGTCCGGGAGCTACAAACCTAGTAACCGGAATTGCCACAGCAAATTATGACAGTGTACCACTTGTATGCTTTACAGGGCAGGTTATGACCAGTTTAATTGGAAATGATGCTTTTCAGGAAGTGGATATTGTTGGAATTGCAAGAAATATATGTAAGTATGCAGTTACGGTTCGAAAAAGAGAGGATTTAGGAAGAATTATAAAGGAAGCCTTTTATATCGCAAGAACCGGAAAACCAGGTCCTGTATTGGTAGATATTCCAAAGGATATTCAGAACGAAATGGGAACTGACGTATATCCTGAAACAGTAAATATTCGTGGATATAAGCCAAGCACAGGTGTGCATGCAGGTCAGATTAAGAAAGTCATGAAATTAATGGATCAGGCAAAGAAACCGGTATTTTTAGTTGGTGGCGGTGTAAAGATTTCCAATGCAGGAGAAGAGCTTACGCAATTAGTAGAAAAGACAGGAATCCCTGTAATGACAACCATTATGGGAAAGGGAGCAATCGACACCAATCATCCATTATATATAGGAAATATAGGAATGCATGGAAATTTTGCATCTAACAATGCAGTAAATAATTGTGATTTGTTAATATCCATAGGAACCCGTTTTAACGATCGTATTACAGGTAGACTAAGTGAGTTTGCAAAGGATGCAACCATTGTACATATTGATATTGATCCGGCATCTATTTCCAGAAATATTGTGGTAGACGTCCCTATTGTTGCAGATGCTAAGGCTGCAATGGAAGCTATGTTGCCACATGCAAAGAAATATAAAATAAGCGATTGGGTAGCAGATATTCAGAAATGGAAGGAAGATCATCCAATTAACATGAATAATTATGAGGGGATGACACCGGAAAAGATTATCAAAAAAATAAACGAAATATTCCCAGAACTTATTGTAAGTACAGATGTTGGACAGAATCAGCTTTGGTCAACCCAGTATTTAGAGTTAGGACCAAAGAAGAAGCTGTTAACATCAGGTGGACTTGGAACCATGGGCTATGGTTTTCCGGCAGCCATAGGAGCGAAGCTTGGCACAGAAGGAATTCCGGTTGTATGTATTTCCGGTGATGGTGGTGTCCAGATGAACATCCAGGAGATGGCAACTGCAGTAGTAATGGAATTGCCGGTTATCCTTTGTGTATTTAACAATGGATATCTTGGAAATGTTCGTCAGTGGCAGGAAATGTTCTATGACAAACGCTATTCCTATACTTGCTTGCGTTGTAGAAGAAGCTGTAGTCACCGCTGTATGGATGCAGAGCAGGAATGTCCACCATACAGTCCTGATTTTGTAAAATTGGCAGAAAGCTATGATGCAGTGGGTATTCGTGTAGAGAAGGAAGAAGATATTGAACCAGCTTTCCGTAAGGCAATGGAAAGAGTGAATGGACCAACTCTCATTGAATTTATCATTGAGAGGGAAGCCAACGTATTACCAATGGTACCTGGTGGAAAAGCATTACACGAAATGATTATGGATTGTTAGGAGGAGAAGAACATGGAACAGAAAAAAAGATATATATGTTTATTTGTAGAAAATGAAATTGGTGTTTTGGCACGTATTTCCGGCTTATTCTCCAGTAAATCCTATAACGTGGAAAGCTTGTCTGTAGGGGAAACAGAGGATCCTACCGTATCTCGTATGACAATAAGCCTAACTAGTGATGACCGTACTTTTGAGCAGATTAAAAAGCAGTTAAATCGAAGTGTAGAGGTAATTAAGGTAGTGGATTATACGGATATTCCAATTCATATGAAAGAGTTAATGTTTATCAAAATAGGAAGCTGTACGGAAAAAGATAAAGCAGAGGCTTTCCGTATTGCACATGTATTTGGAGTAACCGTTCGAGATTATAATAAAAATACTGTATTATTAGAATGTATACAAACAGAAGAAAGAAATAGACAGTTGATAAAACTTATGTCAGAAACCTTTATCAATCGAATTGAGGTTGTACGTGGTGGTGGAGTTGCCATAGAGGCAGTATCAATTTCGGAAAGATAGCTTTATAGTAAACACGCATGCAACACATTACACCACCAAAATGAAATTTTGCGTGTTTACTATGGGATGACGTCTTTTCGCAAAAAGCGCTCAAAGACATACTATTCAGCTAAGGGGCTACAGTGCCCAAAAGCAGGGCTTGTACCCCCTAAGCTGCATAGCAGACACGCAAGCTTCTTATGCATTGCCATAAACATAAATGAAGCTTGTGTGTTTACTATCTGTGTGGAAATTTTCACAAATATTGCACAAACAAGGTATTGGTTCAGCAAATAATAGCTTGGTGCATAGATAAGCACTCACGTTTCCCGATAGCTAGAATGAAATCTACAACCTGATGACAGATGGAAAGAATAAATTCGCAGTCATTCTTTACACTATGTTTGCTTTTGGAATACTGTTTATGGGCCTCCTTCACAAGAGAGGAAATATAAGCAACACCGTTGGAATCAGGAAGTGGTTTTATCTTTTTGGTTACCATATTTTGCACATTTGATTTTATATAACAACGCAGAAATAATTTCATTTCTTTTTCATAAAGACAGTGTTCCACCATGGAACCTGTGAAAAATGTATTGTGTGGATAAGTGAAATAGTCAGCAATATAGTGAAGCAGTATACCAAGATGTTTACAAAAGTATCCTGTAATCCCTTTATTGTAATCATAATCTTCAATCAGTAAAGTTAATTCCTTTTCCATTATGTGAAAGGTATCTTCTATACAGTGTTTTCTGGTAAAAAAAGAAGGCACACAATCTGGTAAAATATTCCCCCAATAAAAAGCAATTTTATACTTACATAAAACTTCCATACCTTGGCTATTCAAAATATAAGAAGCCAAAGATAAGTGTGATTTCTTTCTCATGTACACAATCCCCCTTATAAATAAATATTAAAACAAAATAATTTGCGGTATTTGCGGTATTTGTGGTAATAGTTTAACAATCTGGCTTAAAAATTACGAACCAACACTTATATTTTAGATTGTAAATATAATATACGCAATGGGAAGTGTTACCAGTCCATAACAGGTTAAGCTAAGGGCTGAAAGGAGAAATAGCAACATAACAATATCTTTACAAAGAACAAAGAAAAAGGTATGATGTTAATGATTGTGTTTTAGGGAGGTTATTATGAAGAGAAGAATAATAAGAGGAGGCATAGCTGCATGTATGGCAGGTATATTGCTAGTAGGGAGTCCTAATATAGCTTTAGCAGACAGTGAAAAAGTGGTAACATTGGGAGCGAACCTTACAGAGCAAGAAAAAGCATCTATGTTACAGTATTTTGGTGTAACAGAGGATCAAGTAACCATTTTAGAGGTAAATAACCAAGAGGAAAGGGAATATTTAGAAGGAATTGCCACAGAATCACAGATAGGTACACGTACATATAGTTGTGCTTATATTATGCCTACCAATGAGGGAATCATTAATGTAAGAACTGCAAATTTAACATGGGTATCTACCAATATGATTGCCAATACTTTGGTTACTGCAGGAATTGATAGCTGCGATGTAGTTGCGGCAGCTCCAAGACAGGTATCTGGGACAGGAGCATTAACTGGAATTATAAAGGCATATGAATCCGTTACAGAGGAAAACTTAGATGAGACAAAAACTGAGTTGGCTATGGAAGAATTACTAGAAACAGCAGAGCTTGGAAGTGAGATTGGACAAGAGGAAGCATCTGCTGTAATGAATGAGGTAAAAGCACAGGCTATAAAAGAAAGTCTTACAAACCCAGAGGAGGTAATTAAAGTAGTCGAGGACGTGGCAGAACATTATAGTGTGGAAGTTACAGAGGAACAGAAAGATCAAATATCAGATCTAATGGCAAATATTGCACAGCAGGATTATGATTATAGTAAGATTTCAGCAACCATGGAAGACTTACAGGACAAACTTGTATCAGATATGGAAGGTATCAAAGAGAGCTTTCAAGATGCTACAGAAGGTAGTGGTGGTTTTTTTGCTACTATTGGTGATTTTTTTGCTGGAATCATTAATGGTATCGTGGAATTCTTTTCAAATTTATTCGGCGATTCCAAAGAAAGTATATTGGACAATGTAGATGATAGTGCATTGGGAATAACGCCTACACAAGAATCGGAAGAAACACCGAATAATACAACCATACCTGTAGAAAGTGAAGATACCTTAGAGTTGGAAACCAATACTAAGGAACAAGAAGGGAATACCAAAGAAGAGAATATGCAGGAAACACAAGCACCAGCAGAAGAAATAATAGAAACAAAGGCACCGGAAGCAACATTAGATATACCAGAAGTAAATAATAATACAGAAAATCAGACACAGGAAGAAATGATAACAGATGAGAATATTACAAATGAGCAGAATGAAAATTCTGAGGATAATTCCGTAGGTTAAAAAAGATTTTAAGAGAAATATAATGAATACGAGGTAAAAGGCATGTTTGGAAGAAAAAAAACTGGACATCAGGGACTTAACATCATTATTGTTGGATGTGGAAAAGTAGGTGCAACTCTTGTAGAGCGCCTTAGTCAAGAAGGGCATGATATTACAATTATAGATAAAAATGCAGAGAAAATTCAGGAAATTTCTAATTTGTATGATGTGATGGGGCTTGTGGGAAATGGAGCAAGCTATAGTGTGTTGAAGGAAGCAGGGGTAGATAATGCAGATTTAATTATTGCGGTGGCAGATTCTGACGAATTGAATTTGTTATGCTGTACGGTTGCTAAGCGTGTGGGTAACTGTGCAGCTATAGCAAGGGTCCGTACACCGGATTATAGTCAGGAAATTGATTACTTGCGTGAAAAACTTGGTCTTGCTAAGATTATCAACCCGGAATCAGCATTTGCCAGAGAAGTTGCACGTATTCTTGCTATGCCAAATGCTTTAGAGGTGGATTCCTTCCATGGTCGGGCAGAGCTAGTGAAATTTAAGATTCCAAAAGGAAATATGTTAGATGGTATGACCATTGAGACCCTAGGTGGCATGATGAATATTCAATGTATCATTTGCGCAGTTGAAAAGGAGGGAGAGGTTTATATTCCTTCCGGTAAATTTGTATTACATGAGGGGGATATTGTATCTGTGGTAGCTTCCAAGCATGATCTAAAAACATTCTTTGAAAAGATTGGATTTAAAACAAAGCGTGTAAATGATGTTATGATTATTGGAGGTGGAAAGGCAGCATATTACCTTGCAAAACGTTTGATGTATACAGGAATAGATGTAAAAATTATTGAACAAAATAGACAAAGATGTGAGGAGCTTAGCATTCTTCTTCCAAAGGCAATTATTATTAATGGTGATGGTACCGATCAGGAGCTTCTAAAAGAAGAAGGTATTGATGCTACTGAGGCGTTTATTGCGCTTACAGGTATTGATGAAGAGAATATTTTGCTTACCCTACATGCCAACCAGGTTTCCAATGCTAAAGTTGTTACCAAAATTAATCGTATGAATTTTAAAGAGGTAATAGGAACCTTAGACTTAGGAAGTGTAGTTTACCCAAGATATGTAACTGCAGAAGCCATTATTGCTTATGTACGTGCAAAAAATAATTCTAGAAATAGTAACATTGAAACACTACATCATATGTATGACAATCGGGTAGAAGCAATTGAATTTCGTGTAGAAAAGAAATCTTTGGTAACGAATATTCCTCTAAAAGATTTAAAGCTTAAGAAAAGCTTATTGGTATCTTGTATTTCCCGTGATGGTAGACTTATTATTCCTAGTGGACAAGATAGTATCCAGGTTGGTGACTGTGTGATTATTGTTACTACACATACCGGATTTCATGATATCCAAGATATTTTAGAGCAATAGTGTAGTTATGAATAGACGGTAACAGTTTAGGTTGGCCTGCATAATGGGAAAGGTTGGTATGAATTATGAATCGAACAATCATACAATATATATTAGGGCATGTTCTGATGATAGAAGGTATTTTACTTTTTGTGCCTTGTCTTACAGCTCTCATTTATTGGGAAAAAGAAGGTTTTTCTTATCTTCTTATTGCGATACTATGTTTTATTGTTGGGAAGATAATGGCCTTAAAAAAGCCCACAAATAACATATTCTATTTAAAAGAAGGATGTATTACTACCGCATTAAGTTGGATTTTTTTAAGTTTATTTGGTTGTTTGCCGTTTGTATTAACGAAAGAAATCCCATTTCTTCCGGATGCGTTATTTGAAACAATTTCCGGATTTACAACTACGGGAGCATCTATATTATCCGATGTAGAAAGCTTGTCCCATTGTTCTATAATATGGCGAAGCTTTACACATTGGATTGGGGGAATGGGAGTTCTTGTATTTCTTCTTGCAGTCATTCCTATGAGTGGGGGTTCCCATATTAACTTAATGCGTGCAGAAAGTCCGGGGCCCTCTGTGGGGAAATTAGTTCCCACTGTAAAGTCAACAGCGAGGCTTTTATACGTTATCTATTTGGGTATGACTGTGTTGGAATTTATACTTTTAATAATAGGAGGCATGCCGGTATTTGAAGCAGTGAATATCAGCATAGCTACGGCTGGAACCGGTGGTTTTGGTTTCAAAAATGATAGTATGGCAAGCTACTCACCACACATTCAATGGATTGTTACCATTTTTATGATTCTATTTGGTATAAACTTCAATGCTTACTACTATATTTTATTTAGACAATTAAAAAAAGCGATTAATATGGAAGAAGTAAAAACTTATTTTGCAATTATAGGAATCGCGACAACTGTAATTTTTATAAATATTTTGCATACATGCTCCAGTGCATTTGAAGCGCTTACTCAGTCTGCATTTCAGGTTGGTTCCATTATGACATCTACAGGGTTTGCTACAGCCGATTTTGATTTGTGGCCACAAACCAGTAAGTCTATTTTGGTTATGTTAATGTTTATTGGGGCTTGTGCTGGTAGTACGGGTGGAGGAGTGAAGGTATCACGATTTGTGATTGTAATTAAGACTGTGTTTAAAGAATTACGTTGTTACATTCATCCAAAAAGTATTCAAAAAATTAAGATGGATGGAAAACCTGTACCACATGAGGTGGTACGATCTGTAAATGTGTATTTTATTACATTTTTTGTGCTTTTTGCAGCATCTATTTTACTTATATCATTAGATGGACACGATTTAATAACAAATTTTACTGCAGTTACCACTACTATAAACAACATTGGTCCGGGTTTGGCTTTGGTAGGTCCAACGCAGAATTTTGGCTTCTTTTCTCCATTGTCTAAATTTGTATTAATGTTTGATATGCTTGCGGGACGTTTGGAATTGTTTCCATTGCTCATTTTATTTCACCCATCTGTTTGGAAAGAAAATAAATAAATTTCAAAAAGGAGAAGGAAACACACCACCTTATGGTGTGTTTCCTTCTCCTTTTTCTTTAAGGACTAGGACGGAAGCTTCATGTCTCCCTCATTTAGTATTTTTAATTTTCGTAATGCTTCAGCTACAGCATAAGAACATACCCCAGGCAGAACAAAGAACATTAAACTGATTATAATTAACGTTTCAGCAGAACCATTATTTTCAACCATATTATTATAGGCACGTTCACACCCTACCAGACCGGTATTTGCCATGGAAGCACCGTAGGCTGTATTAGTAATTTTGAATATGCTTGTGGAAATGCCTCCTAATATGGCACTTGCAATTAAGGATGGAAGCATAATATATGGTCTGCATAGGAAGTTTGATAGTTGTAGCTTCGGCGTACCAATCCCTTGCACAAGAATCCCTGCATGCTTATTATCCTTAAGACCTACAACTGCAAGCCCAACCATTGCACAGCAGATACCTATAGTAGCAGCACCGGCAGATAAACCTTTCAATTCTGCCAATAAAATCAAATTGAAGGTACTGATAGGTAGTATACTTACAATACACATAATGCAGGCAACAAACATACCCATAATAAAAGTGTTATGGTCTAGTGACCATTGAAGTGACTGTGCAAGATAATTCATAATTTTATCTATAATAGGTGCAGAGAGCAAAGCAGTAATACACCCAAGTCCGGTACATAGAGCCGGAGTGATAATAACATCTATAGAGGTTTTTCCGTTAATCCAAGTTCCTACCTCAATAGCTACAAATGCAGCTATAAATGCTCCAAGGGGATCACCACCTCCCGAAAGTTTTACAAATCCTTCAGAGGATATAATGGAGCTTTGATAAATTGCATCTGAGTAAGCACCTACCATTCCTGCTACGATAGATGAAAGGGTAACGGAAAGGGGGGCCTGATATTTTACGGATAATCCTGTGGCGATGCCGGCGCCGGTAAGTATAATGGCAATGCCACCTATACTGGTTAAAATATCGCCTAGATCTCTTGAAATAATATCTCCCATTTGTTGTAATATAGTACCAATTACAAAAGTGCAGAAGAATCCAATGGACATACCATTCATACCATCTATAAAAATATGTGTAAATACTTTTTTCATATACTCCTCCGTTATGTACAACAATCAGTGCTGTTTCCATGTGAGCATGATAAGCTTATGAAACAGCTCTTGTTATATTTGTAAAAAAACATTTAGTAAACTAAGTATAACTGATCATGGTCTTAAACAATGACAACCAAACATTAAAAGATTAACACAAAAGTTCAATGAAAGCAATGTCAATATTCATTGTTCCCAAGAATGATTATTTCTATCTATTCAACTAATCTCAAGTAGGATTGTTTACTCGCTGAGCAGTCCGTACATGTGCCATGCTGTTTCTTTCATATGTGTATACGATTTACAAATATTTATATGTGAGTGAACAGCAAGTACAGAATAGATCTTTGCAAAAGAAAGGTTTCCGTATATAATGTTACTAAAATAAAAAAGGAAGTGAATATAAAGATATGTTTCGTTTGTGGGCTAAAATATGGAAAGAAAATCGTATGGTAAAGGATACGGTTATTGAAAATGAAGATACAAGTATGACTCGTACAAAGAAAATTTTTGGAGCAATTGATGATATATGTGAACAGTTTGACTTATCCCATCCTATTTGGTTAGATGTGAATATTGCGGAATTTAAAAGACATGATAAAACCAAGTTTCGAAGAGATAATTTTTTGGAATCCATTGAGTTTGACTATTTGGAGATAGAAGTAATAGAAGAGGATATGTGGTAAGTATATTTTGAGAATATGCCACTACAGATTAGAAGGATGAGTTACAGCTTGAGAACAAAGCGTACAAGCGCGAAAAAAACTAAAAAACAAGTCCATTCACGAAAGTGAAGGACTTGTTATATCAGTTCAGCCAAGGGACTGGCCTATTACTTAATTATTTCTTTTGACCATATTTGCGAAGAATACGATCAATACGTTCAGCTGGGTTTAACAATTCGCTAATACTATCATCATGATTTAAAGTATCAATAAGTAGTGCAATATACTTACTCATATCAACATTTATATAATATTCCTTTGATAATAATTCTTCTGTTTGGTATACAAGATTTGTTGTAAGAATACGGTAGAATAAACCTTCTTCGTATGCCTTATCAAATTTTTCCATACCGTTAGTAAATAAACCGAATGTAGAAACTAAGAAGATACGATTTGCGTTACGTTTCTTTAATTGTTTCGCAACGTCAATCATACTTTCACCGGAAGAGATCATGTCGTCAATAATGATGGCATCTTTTCCTTCTAAATCGCTTCCTAAAAACTCATGAGCCACGATAGGATTTCTTCCATCCACAATTTTAGTATAATCACGGCGTTTGTAGAACATACCTACATCTACGCCAAGAACATTTCCTAAATAAACTGCTCTTCCCATTGCGCCTTCGTCAGGACTGATTACCATTAAATGCTCAGGATCGCATTTAATATCATCTACATTTTGTAAAAGAGCCTTTATAAACTGATAATTAGGTAATACAGTTTCAAATCCTTTTAATGGAATTGCATTTTGTACTCTAGGGTCATGGGCATCAAAAGTGATAATGTTATCTACACCCATTTGAATAAGCTCTTGTAAAGCCAATGCACAGTCAAGGGATTCTCTAGAAGAACGTTTATGCTGTCTACTTTCATATAGAAAAGGCATGATAACTGTAATTCTTCTTGCCTTACCACTTACAGCAGCGATAACTCTCTTCAAATCCTGAAAATGGTCGTCTGGTGACATGTGGTTTTGATGACCGCATACAGTGTATGTAAGGCTGTAATTACAAACATCTACAAGTAAATACAAATCATCTCCACGAACCGATTCTTTGATGATACACTTTGCTTCTCCTGAACCAAAACGTGGGCAATTAACGTCTAAAAGATAAGATGACTTCTTATAACCACGAAAAGCGATGGTGCCTGTGTTTTCGTCATTACGTTTAGTACGCCAATCAACTAAATACTTGTCCACCTTTTCTCCAAGAGTCTGACAACTCTTTAGGGCTGCTAGGCCAAGTGTACCTACTGGAATTTTGTCATAAATTTTTTGATCTTGTGACATGAGATATCCTCCATTTGTAAATTGTTGGGTGTTTGCATATTAGAACATAAGAAAAAGTATATATCAGAAAAAACATACGTATTCTAAATAAAACAAACTCCTATTATCTTGGTAACATATACATAATAAAGCATTCTAACCTTTCAAATAATAACATTATCGAAAAAATTCGTCAAGGTGCAAATGCTTTTTTTAAACGAATATCTTCCCCAAACATTTTTACCATAATATAGTTACTGGCAATGCGCGAAAAAATACGTTCACTATAGTGCTTGCTTAGATCATCCAATGGTAAATTTGTTGAAATGATAACGGATTTCTTTGTTAATAATCGTTCGTTGATAACTAGATATAATTGGGAATTGATAAAACTATTACTAAGCTCTGTACCGAGATCATCAATAATTAGCAGGTCGCAATTTAAAATTCCTTGAAATTTCTCCTCTAGGTCGTAGTCCTGTTCGGCTTTGCTAAATTTTCTTCGTTCTAAGATGTCAAAAAGCTGAAATGCAGTCAGATAAATTACAATATGTGCACTGCTTAACAGTTCCTTGGCAATACAATTTGTTAAAAAAGTTTTCCCTACACCTGTATTACCATAAATTAAAAGATTTTCATGACTTTGGTCAAAGTTCTTTATAAATGTTTCACATTTAGATACTGCGTTAATAGCATTATCATAAGCTGAGATTCCAATACTCTGATCGATGTAGGTTCTGCTAAAATAGTCATAGGAAAAGGTGGAGAAATTTTCCTGTTCAATGGCATTTTGTATTCCGGACTGGGTATAAAGCAAATCTACCACAGCCTGTTTAAAACAGTGGCACTTATTTTTGCTTAATAAAATATGTTCTTCATCCAGCCAGGTATCATTGGTAATATATCCGGTATCTTTACAGTCCGGGCAGTTATATTTTAAAGTAAGATAATCTGCAGGATAGCCATTGACGGAAAGAAGGGCTATTTTGGCTTCCCTTAGACTTTGATTTTGATTTTTAAGCTCTTCTAAGGCATTGCTATCTCCAAGTAAGCTTTGTTTTGTTGCTTTTACAGCATTAGAAGCTAGCTCTTGTTCTAATTCACGAATAGCAGGGATGGTAGAAAATATTTCATTTTCTCGCTCCTGTAGTTCCCTGCGGTTTTTTAATTGTTTTTCGTCATATTTTCGAAGAATGTGGTTAATCTGCTCTTTTTTTAGTGCCATAAATTCCTCCTTTTCCCTGCATTACTTGTTATGATAGCTTTTCTCTAGCAAACGTTTTTCAATGGAAGAAAAATCTTCCTTTGTATAAGAACGTTGTGGAAAGGCATTAAAACTATTATTGGTAGCAGGTGTGTGGGTTCTGTTCTTCTTTGTTTCTTTGTGCTCGTTATCTATTTTTTCAATATCAGCTAAGGTATGTACACCCTGGTGATACCAATTTTTTAAAATACTGTCTGCATACGAAAAGTCTGGTTTGTTTATATTTTTAATAGTACGATTACAGGCTTCAGCTAGAATAACAGTGTCAAATTTATACTCCTTACTCCAACGATATATAAATTTTTGTTCGTAGGTTCCCGGGTTCCTATTTAGTCCAAAGGCCTTGCTTACTGCGTTATAATCTGCATTATATTTGGCTGTAGTTTGCTCTGCCTGTTCTACAGTACGAATCCCTTCATTTGCCCAATTAATAGCTACAGTTTCTATATAATTATCCCTTCGTTTTCCATTTGAAATACAATATTCATATAAATACATAATTAATTCAGTAGAGAATCCTATTGTGTCACGCAAGAAAGCGATCATTTGCACATCAGTAGGCTTTAGGGGACGTTCTAAATAACTTTCAATAATTAAGGTAAGCTTTTGAAATTCTTCATTCTTACTTAGTGTAGAAATTTCCTGTACAGTGTAGTTTTTCCTTTGATAAGAAGGTTCCCGATTAGAAGTGGCAACGGGGATGTTTTGTTTTTTTGTTGTAGCTGTCTCTAAGGTAATAGGTGTTGCTGTAGTTAAATGATTGTTTTGTACTGCGCCGGTAGAAAAACAATTGGAAACATTTGAATTAGAGTTCCTACTTGTAATTAATGTTTCCGGTTCAATAAAAGTTAAATCAGTAATATTGCCATTTATATTTTTTTGAATAGAAAGCAGCCCTTTTTTTTCCCAATAGTGTAAAGCACGTAGAATGTCACTTTCTGTATTCTCTAGCTTGTCAGCTAATAGGGATATGGAAAGGTCCTTTTGTTCTGTGGATAAAATCCGCAGTAGGTACAAATAAACTTTTACATAGCTTCCATTTGCAGTTGGCATAAAGTAATCGATAAATACATTGGAAATACTGGTGCTTCCCATTGATAATGGTATATGTATTGAAATATTAGCCATGTCTAAATCCTCCCTATAGCATATTTGAAGTAACGGCTTAGCTTATAGCTGACTGTTACGGTTAAATAAGTAGAAATTGTCTAAATATTTTTGATTATAGCATAAGGGAAAGGAAAAGGGCAAGAGAGGGGTTATCCACTAGATAAAATGTGGATAATGTTGATAATGTTGAACAGATAATTTTCGGTAGATTTTTTAAAATTGGTAAATACTTGAAAATAGGGGAGATTGCAAGAAAGAAAAATAAACTAATAGAAAAAATTAATAAAAAAGAAATCCACATAGTTATTCATATTCAAAATGTTGATAACCATGTGGATGATGTGGATAACTATATACCTAAAAGAGATTCGCCAATGTTTACAACGTTTCCGGCTCCCATTGTTATTAACAAATCACCTTTGACACAATTTTCTAATAAAAAGTTTTCAATTTCATCAAAACTAGGGAAATAATATACATCTTTTCCCTTTTCTTCTATAAGATTTGCCAAATCCTTAGAAGAAACTTCACCAGTATCAATTTCTCTGGCAGCGTATATATCTGTAAGAACAACCTTGTCTGCAAGAGAAAGGGCATCTGCAAAATCATTTAGAAAAGCTTTAGTTCTGGTGTAAGTGTGTGGTTGGAATACACACCAGACCTTTTTATTAGGATATTTCTTTGCTGCTTCCAAGGTAGCACGTATCTCTGTTGGGTGGTGTGCATAATCATCAATAATAGTAATGCCTGCTACTTCACCTTTGTATTCAAAGCGTCTGTTTGTTCCTTTGAAGGAGGATAGTCCTTCTTTAATAGCCTCCATAGGAATTTTTAGAGAACGGGCTAAGGCAATTGCTGACAAGGCATTGGATATATTGTGCATGCCTACAACGGAAAGCTGTATACGATCTACCTTTGTTCCATTTTCAAGAAGATCGAAAGAACCATAACCAAGGGAGTCGAATGTAATTTGGTCTGCTACGTAGTTACAACCTTCATCTACCGTACTATAGGTAAGAACAGTTGCTTTTGTATCTTTTGTAATATCTGTGTATTGTGGGATCTCGCCGTTAACAATAAGTAATCCGTTTTCAGGAAGCAGATTAGAAAAGTTATAAAATGAAGTACGAATTTCATCTAAGTTATGGAAGAAATCCATATGATCTTCTTCTATATTTAAAATAATGCTGATTGTTGGATGGAATTTTAAAAAGCTATTGGTGTATTCACAAGCCTCTGTTATGAAATTCTCAGACTTACCAATTCGAAGATTGCCGTTGATTGCTTTTAAAATACCACCTACGGAGATAGTGGGATCCATTTGTGCTGCAAGAAAAATATGAGAGACCATAGATGTTGTAGTGGTCTTTCCGTGGGTACCGGATATGGCGATGGAGCGTTGGTAGTTTTTCATTACCTGTCCCACCATTTGTGCTCGGTCCATCATAGGGATTCCTGATTCTACAGAAGCAATAAATTCTTCATTATCCTTGCTGATAGCAGCTGTATACACAATTAAATCAATATCACTGGTAATATTTTCTTTGCACTGTCCATACATTACGTTAATGCCTAGGCTCTCTAAATGCGTAGTAATATTGCTTTCATTTTGATCAGAACCACTAATGGTGAAACCCTGGGAATGAAGCAATTCAGCAAAACCACTCATACTGATACCACCAATACCAATAAAATGTATATGAATCTTTTTGTTAAAATCAATTTGAAACATTATGTACACTTCCTTGTTTTTTATTATAGGTCATTTTTTAACTAAATTAGTAAAAATGTAAACCTACTGATTTAGTATACCCTTTTTAATAGAAAAAATAAACATAAATTTAAAAGTTAAGAAAAACATTTCGACAAAACATTTCGACAAAACATGGTAAATATAGACAAGGGAAAAAATTTTTTTTAAATAAAAACAAAGCAACATTTACAATTAAAAGAAAGAATGTTATAATGAAAAGTAGCTATATAGTTTGAATTGATGTGATTCGTTCATAAGTGTTTAGATAAGTATGCGCATTTAATGTGCTGGCTGTATGAAGAAGTGCAATAAGAATAGAGTCGGGCAATTAGGCTTTATTCTGTGGACGGATGGTAATGTTATGTCAATTTTGATGATAGTGTGATTTGTTGTGCGTAGTATGAATGAACAGTTAGGTTAGTGAGTGACCTATATAGAGGGGTTACTAAGATGGGCTTGATTTTCACACATACAAACTGGCATAAGCAGATTAAAGGTAAGAAATTAGAGGTGGATGACGTGATAAAAAAAGAGATGATAGCCATGCTTTTAGCAGGAGGACAAGGTTCAAGGCTTGGAGTTTTAACTGCGAATGTAGCTAAGCCGGCAGTTTCCTTCGGGGGAAAGTATCGTATAATTGACTTTCCGTTGAGTAACTGTATTAATTCAGGCGTAGATACGGTAGGCGTACTAACTCAGTATCAACCATTGAAGCTTAACACACATATAGGAATTGGTATTCCTTGGGATTTGGACAGAAATATAGGTGGCGTGTCTATTCTACCTCCATATGAAAAGAGTAGTAATAGTGAGTGGTACACCGGTACTGCCAATGCCATTTATCAGAATTTAGAGTATATGGAATACTACAATCCGGAGTATGTGTTGATTTTAGGTGGAGACCATATTTATAAGATGGATTATGAGGTAATGTTACAGTTCCATAAGGACAACAAAGCAGATGTTACAGTTGCCACAATACCTGTACCATGGGAAGATGCAGGGCGTTTTGGTGTTGCTATAACAGATGATAAAAAACGTATTTCAGAATTTGAAGAAAAGCCGGCAAATCCAAGAAGTAATTTGGCATCTATGGGTATTTATATCTTTTCATGGCCAGTGCTTCGTGATGCATTGATTAAATTAAAGGATCAACCATCGTGCGATTTTGGTATGCATGTGTTGCCATATTGTATGGAAAAAGGAGACCGTTTGTTTGCTTATGAATATAATGGCTATTGGAAAGATGTTGGAACTTTGGCTGCATACTGGGAAGCGAATATGGAATTGATTGAATTAATTCCTGAGTTTAACTTATATGAAGAGTTTTGGAAGATCTACACAAAGAGTGATCGTATACCACCACAATTTATCTCCAAAGATGCCATTATTGATAAAGCAATTATCGGAGATGCTTGCGAGATATATGGGGAAGTACATAATTCAGTAATTGGTTCTGGTGTATATATTGGTCCTGGTGTTGTAGTTCGTGATTCGATTATTATGAATTCTTCTTCAATTGGTGACAGAACAATTGTTGAAAAGGCTGTAATAGCAGAGAATGTTGTAATTGGAAATGATTGTCATTTAGGTGTAGGAGAAGAGGCACCAAATGTATTAAAGGCTGATGTTTATGCATTTGGATTAACTACTATTGGCGAGAATAGTGTAATCCCTGGTGGTATCAAGATTGGAAAGAATACAGCAATATCAGGAGTAACAGAACCAGGAGATTATCCAAATGGTATCTTAGAAAGTGGACAAGTAATTATTAAGGCAGGTGACAGACAATGAGAGCAGTTGGAATCGTGTTAGCTGGAGGAAACAGCAATAGATTAAAAGAATTATCACACAAAAGGGCGGTTGCAGCAATGCCTATTGCTGGTGGATATAGAAGTATTGATTTTGCCTTGAGTAATATGTCCAATTCTCATGTGCAGAAGGTAGCAGTTTTACCACAATATAATGCCAAGTCTTTAAATGAACATTTGAATTCTTCTAAATGGTGGGATTTTGGTAGAAAGCAAGGTGGATTGTTTGTATTCACACCAACTATCACTGCTGAGAATGGTAATTGGTATCGTGGTACTGCAGATGCAATTGCTCAGAATTTGGCATTTTTAAAGAGTAGCCATGAACCATATGTGATTATTGCCTCAGGAGATGGTGTGTATAAGTTAGATTATAATAAGGTTTTAGAATATCACATCTCTAAAAAAGCTGATATTACTGTGGTAACTAAGACTCTACATGAAGAAGCAGATACCAGTCGTTTTGGTGTAATTCGTACAGATGAAGATGAACGTATTATGGAATTTGAAGAGAAACCGATTGTTAGTGATATTAATAAGGTTTCTACAGGAGTTTATGTAATACGTAGAAGGTTATTAATCGAATTAATAGAGCAGGCAGCAGAGGATGATCAGTTCGATTTTGTTAAGGATATATTGATTCGTTATAAGAACCAGAAGAGAATTTATGCTTATGAATTAGAGAGTTACTGGAGCAATATTTCTACAGTGGATTCTTATTATCGCACGAATATGGATTTCCTAAAGAAAGATATAAGAGATTATTTCTTCAAGGAGTATCCGGATGTGTATTCTAAGGTAGATGATTTGCCACCTGCAAAATATAATGTAGGTTCTAATGTAAGAAATAGTTTGGTTTCTAGTGGTTGTATTATTAATGGAACAGTAGAGAATTCTATCTTATTCAAGGAAGTTTACGTTGGAAACAACGTAACAATTAAAAATTCCATCATTTTAAATGATGCGTATATTGGGGACAACACTTATATTGAAAACTGTATTGTGGAAAGTAGGGACACAATCAGAGCCAATATGAAATATATAGGTGCTGAAGACAACATAAGAATTGTTGTTGAAAAAAATGAGAGGTATGTATTATAAGACAGCAGGTTGACATACCATAAGACAAAATTAAAGGGGGCTAATTAATATGCAAATTACAGATGTAAGGGTTAGAAAAGTAGCAAAAGAAGGAAAGATGAAGGCAGTAGTATCAATCACAATTGATAACGAATTTGTGGTACATGATATTAAGATTATTGAAGGTGATAAGGGATATTTTATCGCAATGCCAAGTAGAAAGGCTGGGGATGGAGAGTATAGAGATATCGCACATCCTATCAATTCTGAAACAAGAGATAAGATTCAAAAGATTATTTTAGAAAAGTATGAGATCGCTCTTGCTGAGGAAGACGAGGAAGTATTAGAAATTTAGCCTTTGTAGAGAGGTTGTTTGCCTCCAAATAGGGGGATGACTTATCTATATTAGGAACATGAAGCAGGGGATTGCCTACTGACGACCTGCATAATATTGTTAGTAAAATGGGTTTCCCCAATGGTTGCACTGCAATTGTTGGGGAGACTTTTTTGCTTTATAGGAAAGTTCGTCCTATAAAGCAAAACGCTCCGCGAGGATGTGCACAGATGCGTAAGGAATATTGTTGCAAAAGGCATGCAACACGCATCTGGCACACAAAGTGGAGCAAGTCCCTCATGAATGAGGGATT
>JAFQAU010000140.1 GCA_017399885.1 Lachnospiraceae bacterium | reverse complement strand
TATGAATGCATAATTAAGGATTAAAAAGAGAAAAACTTTATAGCGTATAAAAAATAACCACACCGACTAATTTAGTTTAGTACAAAGTGGTTATTTTTGTGGTTAAGATTTATAAAAATGCTACTTTTTCAGCGGCCTCGTAATCATAAATCAAGTTTGCTATTTTCTGAATATTCATTCCAGTGTTAAAATCGTCTTCATAATCTTGCAACATCTTACCAATCGCTTCTGTGGAGAAACTCATCTCAACCTCAAACTTTGCACAAACGTTCCAAGGACTATTCGTCTTATGCTCCTCGTCTGGACGAATTTTATGTTTTAAATTTTTTATATCATAAACCCCTGCAAGGATAACAGAATGAAACGTAGGTCGTTTTCTTCTGTGAAGATAATATCCACGCAACTGCGACAAAAAATCTAAAAATACCTGATTATTACTTGCACTGTCCACTTCATCAATCATCAAAACAACAGGATTTTTAGATTCCCTGCACCATTTACTTAATTGCAAAAATAGCAAAGAAAGTTTTCGATTTGTATCTGTTTCTTCAGCAAAATCAGTTAGCTTTTTAACTACATCTTCCGGTATACTTTCTGGTTCCGAAACAGCCATTAAAACTTCGCGAGAGAATGCAGCTACAAAAGCAGATTCGCTTTTAAAATCTTCCTGTCCAAGCATTTGAAAATCCAAACTAATTACCGTATATTCTTCTTTCAAATATTCAGATAATGCTTCTAGTGTAGTTGTCTTTCCATATTGCCTTGAACGGTTAATTGAAAAATATTTTTTATTATCAATCATAATTTTTATTTCATCCAAGCGCTGCCCTAAATCCACCATATAATGCTCGTCGGGATGACAGGAACCTTCTATATTAAAATATCGTTTCATAACGCTCTCCCTTCTTTTTGTCTTGTTCAGTGCTCGTTATATTTATTCTATCATATACACTTGAAAAAAACACTGATTTTATACGCCATTCTCCTCATTTTATAATAATTGTTTGTAACTATTCAGGACCATGAATAGTTACGTTCTAAGCCCCTGCAAATTCGCCCTTTAAGCGAAGGGCTTAGAACCCGAATAAATTTTCTTTTTCATACGAAATACGCAGTAAATGCGTATTTCTACCTGAACAGTTATAATTGTTTTTTCATCCCATCCCTATTATTTATATCCATAAATCGTATAAAGTTCTTTTTGCTCATCTATTGCATGAAGAAATTCTTTCCATTTTGCATTATTCATATAACTGGTAAGCTGTCTTTCAGAAATAATGTCTGCCATTTGCTCACTGACCGTTTTCTTGAAATTAAAATCTCCATTTCGATTTCATTTACCAAATGTTGAACGGATTTGATTATGCTATTCGGTCATAAAAATCCCCAATAATCTCTGCCAGCTCTTTTGGCGCCTCCACATTTACCTCATGCCCTGCTTCATTCATTACTTGAAGTTCCGCATTTTCTAAAATTCCAGCTAATTCCATTGATGCCTTTTTATTTGCACTATCTTTCTCTCCACAAACCACCAACACCGGACAAGAAACCTTATGAAGCGATTTGCTAAAATCCAATTCCATCATTGTCCTACAAATCTCAATAAATTCTTTTTTTGTAAAACCCATTTGCTGAAACATGGATTTCGGCATAAAGCGAAAAACTGCATTTTGAAATTTTAACATTTTCTTAGGCATCTTATACTGTGCAGCAATAAGCACCATGGAATGAACTTTTTCCGGATAATCAATCGCATAGTTTAACGCCAATACACCTCCAAGTGACAATCCACACAAATCAATGGAACCATCTATTTTATTGCATATATTAGAAAATCCATTAAACAGATTTTTATAATTTACTTCGTCTTTTTGAACAAATTCCGATAAATTTGGACATACAATTTCTTTATCATTTTTCAGATTCGTGATTGTTTTTTCCCAACTGGCAGGAGTCTGTCCCAAACCATGAATATATACTTGTTTCATATCTCTCTACATCCTTACTCTCTCTCTCCAGCAGCATATTCATTCATACAAATATCCAACACACCTCTTGTAGGCTGTATTAATGCATTTTCATACTGACATTTCCATTGCACAGTTCTATCCATATTCCCATCCGTAATTCCATCAATGGTCGCTTGGCTATCAATTGGATTCTCATTATCATATATGTAAGAAAGCACGTTATATGCATGATTTACCACCCAGTTTGGATCCATGTCATGAAAATGATATTGTTAATCCGGCAAAAATAATGTACTCATACCTAAGGTATCCACCAGCATGTCCTCTGTTCCCTGTATATTGAAGAACCGTACATTTACTGCAAAATAAATCTGCTTTCTCGTGGAATTTCATGATTTCTGATTTGTTCCGCTGTAAACATCTTTCCAGCCCCTGGAAAATATACGGCTTCACACTCTGGATACATTTCTACCAAAGCTTCCATATAATCCATCAACATATCTGCCCTGTCTCTATATTCCAATCCTGCTGCCAGCATGTCAGTAGCAATGACCTGATACTTGCATTCCTTCGCATGCTTTTTCAAATGCCCTTTCTACTTCTGATTTAATCAACTGACCACCTACTGACTTTAACAACTATTTTTCTATAAAGGAACAAAGTGGACAAGTCCACTTCAACTCCCCTAACCCCTCAATCATGAGGGGAATTAGGGGTTTATTTTTTCTCCAATAACTGTCATAATACTCTTATGAATATTTTACAAGAG
>JAFQAU010000019.1 GCA_017399885.1 Lachnospiraceae bacterium | reverse complement strand
AATTCTTCTGCATAAGACCACTGCCAATAAGGATGTCCCAACTCTGCTCCTATCTTATACAAATCCTTGGCTTTACTGGGTTGTGGCTCCACATAACCATCAACACCCTTTGTATAATAAGACTTCAGGTTATTTACAGCAAAATGGATACCGCCTTTTAAAGCTTTCCAAAACCATTCTTCACATTTTTGGGTATTTTCTGTTACATATGCTTTTAATTCTTCATTACTGGAAAAAGACTTAAGATTGATTCCCTCAATATCAATAAAATCTCCCCAAAAGTAGGAATTTCCTATCGTATACTGGCAAAAAGCATCTCCTGCATTTGCCTTTTCCAAAACCTTATTAAAAACTTCTTTTAAACTAGAATATGGCATTTTCTGTTCCATTTCCTGCGAAAATTCATCACAACGCACAGCTACCATGACACCAAGGGCACTCCCCTGTTCTACTGACTGATACAAGTACTTCATGCCTAATTCTTCATCCACTGGAAAATTATGTCCTCTCCAGACATACTGAGGTCCCCACATACATCTGGCCAGAATACAAGAAGCATCACCGTCGCCTTCTTTTGAAGCCTTTTTCAACAATTCCAAACCTTCTGCACCTTTTCCTAAACGCACATCATAATAAATATAACGAAGAGCTTCTTCCACTGCATCACTAAAACATTTTCCCATAACGCTTCCTCTTTTCTTTCGTATAATAGACATACCTTGTGTTGCACACTGCACTATTTGTAACAGACTGTTCAACCACTGCACTTAGTTTTTATATGGTATGCTTCTTAATATAGTAATTTAAATCACATTATTTGTATTTTGAAAAATCATAACATATTATAAAAATTTATACCAGCTGCTTTTTCTTAAATTATTTTTTACAGTAAATTTGTGACCACTTATCTTCCACCCATACTCCTGCTTTTCAAAATCCATAAAGAATTTCAGATAGTACTATTTTCCCTCTTTCATCTGTTTTTGGATACAGGGAACCAATGAACCATCCACTAAAAACATTGTACTCAATATAATCATTCATTAGGTTAAACATAAACACCTTAAAATCACTGTTAGACTAACCCCAAAATATAAAAACATTTACAACCCCAATTTATATGTAATAAAAAGTAGGAGAAACGCTGTAAAATCAAGGTTTCTCCTACTTTTCTAGCAAATTTCATATTCGCCACATACTGCTGGTGGCCGGACTTGAACCGGCACGGGGTTGCCCCCGAGGGATTTTAAGTCCCTTGCGTCTGCCTATTCCGCCACACCAGCATACTAATTAAATAGGCATATTTAATTATCAATGGGGCCTACAGGGCTCGAACCTGTGACCCTCTGCTTGTAAGGCAGATGCTCTCCCAGCTGAGCTAAGACCCCATAAACGACCCAGAAGGGACTCGAACCCTCGACCTCCGCCGTGACAGGGCGGCGCTCTAACCAACTGAGCCACCGGGCCAAAATAAGATTTTTTAAAAAAGTGGACCTTCAGGGACTCGAAACCGGGACCGATCGCTT
>JAFQAU010000018.1 GCA_017399885.1 Lachnospiraceae bacterium | reverse complement strand
TAGATTTCCTCACATCTTTGTATGGTTATACTATCTCCATAGATGGCTTTTACATGTGGATCTAGCACCTTGTATCCCTTACTATTTACTGTTCCCCCAAATATTTCCCACAAATGAAATACAGTTTCTGTTACAACCTCTACACAATCCCCACTATCTCCACGCATTAACATACATCCATTATGAGCTAAGATTTCTTCCTTTAACTGTGGTAAAACATGATCAATAATATTCCAGTAATCATAAGAATCTAATACTGCTGAAAAACTAGTATTTGGATAAATCTCTGTAAGCAAACGTCGAAGAAGCGTGATTTCATCCCCATCCACAGCATAATTACTACACATTACGGAATGTTCTGTACTAACAGCTCCAAATGCAACCGGCTCTTTTGTACAATCACAGTTATAGTTCTCTTCCAAAAATGGAATTGCCGGAACTGTGGCTGTATTTAAAAAGCTTAAGCACCATCCTGCACTGCTTTTTACTGCACTTTGCAAACATTCCTGTCCACGAAAGCTAAAATCCCCCAATGCCTTGGCCCTCTCTACTTCTTTATCACAAGAAAGGTCGTAATATTTATTTACAATATCCCTGTAAGTTGCACCTACGGTTGCGCTTAACATAGGATGCCACATTTCTGCTGAAATTAAGCTCTCCAATGCTTGCGGAAGCCATGCAAAATCCGGATGTGTATTTCTAATCCCAAACATAGGTACATGCATAGGCACTCTGGTTCCCTCTGGCAATGCAAGGATTTCAATAGGTAAATACCCAAGTTCATGCAATTGCTTTATTTTTTCACTACTATAGGATTTTTCCCCTAATGCTGCATTTAAAACACGTTCATATTCTCCGGTTACTTCTTCACAGCTTTTTTCAAAGAATTCCTCGTTAAAATACTGTATCAAATATGTTTTAATAAACGCCTGCAATCCAAACATTACCACTTCGTCCCACATTTCTACCCTGCTCATTCTGGGAGTAAAATATGACATAGACCTTGTAATTCCTTTTGGTAACTGCATATCATGTGTTGCCTTATAAAAATCAATTAATAACATTGGATTTGTTAATTTCATATAAATCCCACCTTCCCTTTTATACAATGCACAGTTTACCCCTTTGCGAAAGCAATCCTTTTGACGCTACACGCCCTTTTTTGCAATAATTCAACCTATGAGCCAAACTGTTACAAACAATTTCGTTTATTTACTGTTTAGAGGACAATGGAAATACAGTGATTTTCTTATGTTCTTTGGTAAATAAGCTATCTGTGGTAAATATTTGTTTTACATTATCCCCTTGAACAAGCTTTCCTCTTTGCGGATCTACAGCACTATTTTCTACATGTGTAGCATATGCATAAATTTCTCCGCAACCAAGTTCTTTTAATGCATTGGCACTGTAATATAGGGAGCCACCGTAGGCAATAATATCATCTATCATTAAAATATTTTTTTCTCTTATATCTATTCCTTGTGTAACTACACAAATTCCAAGAATCTCACCATTCTCCCAATTTCTCTTCTTTAATCCATAACAAAAAGGAAGAGAAAACATATGGCTATATCTTTTCATGGCTCCTTCATCAGGAAAATACAGTACCAGATCCGGAGATACTTTTTTAATACTTTCTATGGTTTTTTCTATGTATTTTCTAGGGCTTTCAATGACGACCCGATCAAGCAATGCCTCTAACACATGGGAATGAGGGTCTAACACTTTAACTGTTTTAAAATGCATTTGATTAATCATCTGTGCAAAGTATTTTAAAGTGAAAACCTCTGTATCCTTCTTCACTCTGTCCATTCTTCCATTGGGAACATAAGGCATATATAAAGTACAGCATATTCCTCTTTCCGCTAAATGCTTTGTTAGGAAAAATAATGTAAGTAATTCTTCTTCTTTTTCATACTTCCAACATACCTGTACCTCTTTTAACTTCATGATTTCGTTGGGAATAATGATTCTTTGGGTCCCATCCGGAAAATATTCAGTATGGTATACAATGTTCTCTAATTGAATCATAAATGCCTCACCCCTATCTTATATTATTTCCATCTGACACATCTTCATTGCCTCTAATGCGTTTTTATGTGTTTCTACACTTACACCTGCACAACAGCTTTCTACAATTTGAATTGGTACTTCTGGCATACTTGCCTTCAAAATCATGGCGTTGGATATTACACAAATATCCGTACATAAGCCCATTAAAATGATTTTAGTAATTTCTTGTTCTTTGTTTAATAGTTTTATCTTCTCTGCCAATTCCATGGAACCAAAGGCTGGTTTATCTACTATAACTGCTTCCTTCGTAAATTCTTGTAATTCACTGCAAATTTCCCATCCCTTTGTACCTCTAATGCAATGCTCTACAGGAAGCTTTTTTCCCTCCTGTGTTTCCAAATAATTTGCTTCATGGGTATCTCTTGTAAAGAATACTTTTCCCTGAAAATCACTTACAAAATTCACCACATTTTCTACGATTCCCTTTGCTTCCTGGCTTCCTAGTGATCCAGTTATAAAATCATTCTGCATATCTACTACAACTAAAATTTCATTTTTCATAATCTTCACCTCTCCATGTTATTCAACAAAACCTTATTCTAACTTAAACATTTTTACTTTCAGACATTTCTTTTAAGGTTCTTTTAAAAAGTTTTGAAGGTCTATGTCCTGCATTTTCTGCATATTCTTCTGTCTCTTCTACTTTATCTGCCATCTTTCTTCTAAAATTAGCAGGTAATAGTTCTGTTCCCAATACCGTTTCATAAACATTTTGTAGCTCTGTCAAGGTAAATTTCTCAGGCACTAATTGGAATGAAATATCGCTATACTCTATCTTTCCTCGCAATCTTTCTATTGCCAGTACCAAAATATGTGCATGGTCAAATGCCAGCCCATTATTTTCTATAATTTCATATTTCGTTCTAACAGTACCATTTTTATATTCTATTCTCTTACATATAGTGGCGGAAAGTACCTCCTCCTCACATTCTAATGCAAGTGAATAAAAAATGTCCTTTTTTTGCTCATGCTCCGTCAATTCATTACATTCTTTTATAACCTGCATAGAAATATCAAACCATGATATAGAAGGCTCATTATCAAAGCTTCTTATCCTATTCTGGGAAACCAATGCCATATATGCACAGGTAACAACCCATGTTCTTGGGTCTCTCCCTGGAGTACCCACAGTATATAACTGCTCTAAGTAAATATTATCTACTCCTGTTTCCTTCTTTAGCCCTCTAAGGGCAGCTTCCTCCAGC
>JAFQAU010000017.1 GCA_017399885.1 Lachnospiraceae bacterium | reverse complement strand
TCTAATACAGCTGAGTATGGTGACTATATTACAGGACCAAAGATTATTACAGAAGAAACTAAGAAGGCTATGAAGAAAGTTCTTGCTGACATTCAGGATGGTTCTTTTGCAAAAGAATTCTTATTAGATATGTCTGATGCAGGAAAACAGGTTCATTTCAAAGCTATGAGAAAATTAGGTGCTGAGCATCCTTCAGAAGTAGTTGGAGAAGAAATTCGTAAACTATACAGCTGGAATGGTGAAGATAAGTTAATCAATAACTAATTTTAAAAGAAATTTAGCAGAAATCCAGTTAGCTTTAGCTGAGTGGATGAATGCGTCAACTAGGGTAGGAACTATCCGAAGTCACACTTGTGGAGTTAGTAGGTTGCGAGGACGTTGAAGCAAGAAGCCAGTAAGCTTTAGCTTAGTGGTAGTTCACAATGTTGTAGTACTTAATTTATGAACTAAGAGTATTTAAGGCTTGAATCGTTTAGGATAAGTAAATTGCAGCGCATTATACAAGAGATACCCTCAGGTTATGGCCTGAGGGTTTTCAATGTAGAAGTATAGTGAATTTGAAAGGGGAAAAGAATGAAAAAATCAAACAAATTATATATACAAATGATGATGATATTTGTATTTATGTTTTTTGCAGGGAATTCAGTTGGTGTTATACATGCGGATACCACAACGGATTATGAACTTAATTTAACTGTAAATAGAGAAAATACCTCCTGTGAATATCAGGTAGCAGGAATTAATTTACAAGATAACAAAACAATGGAATTAGAAGTAACTTATGAGAACGAGACACAGGAGACTATTTCTGTTTTAAAAAAAATGATTTTATTAAATAGTGAAAATTGCATAGACGGTGTGTATACAGGAACATTTTCTATGTCTGAGTTTAATCAGTGGGCATTTCATAATTATGATGTTTATGTAACTATTGGAACAACATCTATCAAGAAAGAAGATGCATGTGATTTTTCTATTTATACAGATAAAATTAACCTACAAGTAGATGGTGATACCTACAAGGAAAAAAGAACCATAACCTGTTCCGCTGTTGGTGGAGAATGTGTAATTCCAGGTGATACAAATAAAATAAGATTACAGTTATGGAAAAAAGGAAGTGACAGTAGCACACCAATGGTTTATGGAGAGGATAATACTTTTGCGGGAGAGAAATTATCTTGGAAAGTTGATACCTCATCCTTGAATTGTGGTTATGGCGAGTATTTTGCAAAAATGGTATTAGTAAATGAGAAAATTTCAAAAAATGAAATTTCACTAAAAGAAACAATTTTCAAGGTAGAGCCAACAGTAAATAAAATTACAACAATTAAAAATAATAGCCTAGAAAAAAAACAGTCCTTCCGTGTAGAAGTAAGTGATGTAAAATCACCTATAGAAATAGGAAAGGTAGAATTTGATATATATAATAGTGCAGGAACAATGGTATATACTGCTTCTGGAGTAAAAAAAGACAAAAAATATTACGCTGAGGTTAATATGGATAAGCTTTCTTATAAGCTGGATAAATATACGATTAAACCTAAAATTACAGATACATACGGAAATGTGGTAAAAATAAGTAAAACTACAGTTGCAGACCAACGTGCCAATGCAAAAAAATTTAAGATAACCAAAAAGAAATCCAATCATACTTCCACATTTGCCCTTAAGGCACCGTATATTCCGGGAAAGGTACAATCTATAAAGTTTTTCGTATATAAGATAGAAAATGGAAAAGAGAAGCTTTATAAAACTTATAAAGGAAAATATAATGCTTCTAAAAATTTATATAAATATGTAATGAAAAATAAAGAAGTAGGTACTTATACAGTTTATGCATATGGTTATACTAACTGGGGAGAAAAAGTACTATTAAAAAAGAAAAATTTAAAATTAAAGAAATCTGATATAGTGAAAAATGGTTGGTATTATGAAAAGTATAATGGAAAAACTTATAAATTTTATTATATTAACGACAAGAAACAGACAGATTTGACTAAAATACTAGGAATAAAGGAGAGTAATGGTAGTAACATTAATAAGTTTTATATTGAGATTAATAGAGCTGCAAGTGTAGTAACGGTTTATGCTTATGATGAAGAGAAAGAAAAATACATTATTCCGGTAAAGGCTTTTTCCGTTTCGGTAGGAGCAGACACATATACAGTTGCAGGAGCTTCTAGTCTAAATGAGGATACTTCCTATACTCCTATTGGAAATTATTCTATTTGTACGAATGGAGTAAGTGTGAAATATAGTATGAAACAAATGTATGAACCGAATGGTGTTATTTTATATGCCAGATGGACTACACATATTGTGGGAAATATATATTTCCATTCCATTGCAGTAGGAAGGGATTCACACTATGCATTAAATCCTAACACTTATAATCGCTTAGGAAGTGCAGCATCCGCAGGATGTATACGTATGAATGTGGCTGATGCCAAATGGATATATGATTATGCATCAACAGGATCTGTTGTAAAGATTGTAAAAGGAGATTCCAGTAAGCCGGGACCGTTAGGAAAGCCCAAAACAATAAAAATTTATTCTTCTTCTGTAACGTATGATCCAACAGATCCGGGAGTGCCAGATTCAAGAAAGAAAGAAGATTATGAAGCAGGAAGAATTAGTGGATATATGACAAAAAAAGGAAAAAAAGTAGGATATTAGAAATACAGGGAACTAGCGTGACAACATTGAAGTTAACCTAAAAGTAACAGTTTGGCCCCGGTTGAACTGTTACCTCTAAAAATGCAGGGACTATCGCAACAAAGAAAATCAATACAATATGTGGTATTATAATATATATTACCTATTACATTGGATTTTCTTAATGCGACAGCCCTTGTTTTCATTTATAGGAAAATGATCCATATTTTTCTATAAAGAAGTCCTCTGTGGGATGTGCATGAATTGGATTGGAAGGTGAAATCTATGTATAATTATGAAATAATTGTTGAGGAACTGCTGTCTTGGTATGATAATAATGCCAGAGAATTACCATGGAGAAGCAACCCTCTCCCTTATTATGTATGGGTATCGGAAATTATGTTGCAGCAAACTAGGGTGGAAGCAGTACGAGGTTATTTTGAAAGATTTATAACAGAATTGCCAGATATTAAATCGCTGGCAAATGCGAGAGAAGAGCATTTATTAAAATTATGGCAGGGGCTAGGTTATTACAATCGTGTTCGAAATTTACAAGAGGCAGCAAAAACTGTTGTAGATAAGTACGGGGGACAATTGCCTTCGGAGTACGAAGAATTAGTAAAGTTAAAGGGAATTGGTAGTTATACAGCTGGGGCGATAGCTTCCATTGCCTTTGGAAAGCAGGTTCCTGCCGTAGATGGAAATGTCCTTAGGGTTATGAAACGGTTGGCAGGCAGTTATGATGATATATTAAAAGCAAGTGTAAAAAAGGACATGGAAAAACAATTGCTTACTATTATGCCTCAAAGGGCAGGGGCGTTTAATCAGGCAATCATGGATTTAGGTGCGATGGTATGTATACCAAATGGACAACCATTATGTGCAAAATGTCCCCTATCTGACTATTGTGTGGCACATGAGAAGAGGATAGAAACGCAACTCCCAATAAAAATGAAAAAGAAAAGCAGAAAAATAGAGAAAAAGACCATATTGGTAATGGAATATGCAGGAAAAATTGCAATAAGAAAAAGAAAAAACAATGGATTACTGGCAGGCTTGTGGGAATTACCCAATATATCAGAATGGGTTGAAAAGAAGAATATAGTGGAACTTTTAAAAAAAGAAACCAACGATTATCAAATAAAAGAATTGGGAGAAAATAAACATATATTTACGCATAAAGAGTGGCATATGATAGGGTATTATATTAAATTATCAGGTATTCTCAAAATGGATGACTATATATGGGTGTCAAAAGAGGAAATAGCAGATAAATATGCAATTCCTACAGCTTTTTCTTATTTTATAGGAAAGTTCGTCCTATAAAGCAAAAATGCTCCACGTGGATGTGCTTTCATAAAATATGGTAACAAATAAGGAATTAAAAATAGTGTAATTTGATATGTTTTATTTAGGTTGCAATTCTATAGTAAAATTGTTATAGTATTCATATAACAAATAGATAAATGGGAGGTGGCATTTTGATTATACAAGTAGATTTTAATAGTAATGAGGCTATTTATATGCAGCTTTGTAAACAAATTATTATTGGTATAGCCAATTCCCAAATTAAAGAGGGAGATAATCTTCCTTCTGTTAGAGAATTAGCAGAAGATATCGGAATTAATATGCATACAGTGAATAAAGCATATTCCATACTTAGGCAAGAGGGATATTTGAAGGTGGATAGACGCCATGGGGCTATTATTGCCATAGAGGTAGACCGATATAAAGCACAGTTAGAATTAGTAGAGGAATTAAAAATTTCCTTGGCAAAAGCCATATCAAGAGGAATTTCCAGAGAGGAAGCCAAGGATATGGTGGATCGGATATATGATATATATCTGGGTTCAAAATAAAAGAAAGGGAAAGTTTGGTGCAGTAAATGAGAGGTAAATTTACAGGAAATGCAAAACAGGTAATAGAGTTAGCGAAAGAAAGTGCACAGCAATTAGACTGTAATTATGTAGGCACAGAACATATTCTAATGGGATTGGTTTGTGCGCCGGGTGTTGCAGGTGCAGTGTTACATTCTAATCATGTGACAAAAGATAAATTAGAAGATGTAATTCAGCAATTGATAAAAAGTGATGGGAGTGTAGCTGTAAAGGATGCTGCATTCACCTATAGGGCCAATCGGGTATTAGAGAATAGTGCAAAAGAAGCGGAAAGATTTGGCATCAAATCAATTGGAACAGAACATATACTGGTAGCTTTGTTAAAAGAAATAGAGAGTGTAGCAGTTCGTTTGTTGAATACATTAGGTGTAAACGTGCAGAAGCTATATGTAGAGGCGTTGGTTGCTACAGGAATGGATGGGAATGCTGCAAAGAATGATTATAACCTATACGTGAAAGGGAAGAATAAAAACAAATCTACAACACCTATGTTGGATCAGTTTAGTAGAAATTTATCTCTTCTAGCGAAAGAAGGTAAATTAGACCCTGTTGTTGGAAGGGATAGGGAAATTGAAAGATTAACACAGATCATTAGTAGAAGAACAAAGAATAATCCTTGTTTGGTAGGAGAGCCAGGGGTTGGAAAAAGTGCCATAGTAGAGGGAATTGCCCAAAGGATTGTAGAGGGAAATGTACCGGAAAATATGGCAAATAAGCAGATATATGTATTGGATTTAGCTGGTATGGTAGCCGGATCCAAATATAGAGGAGAGTTTGAAGAAAGAATAAAACGTGTAATCAAGGAAGTTACACAAAATGGAAATATTATTGTATTTATAGATGAATTACATACAATTATCGGTGCCGGTGGTGCAGAGGGTGCAATGGATGCAGCTAATATCCTAAAGCCTGCTCTTGCAAGAGGAGAAATGCAGATAATGGGTGCAACCACAATGGCAGAATATCGTAAGTATATTGAAAAAGATCCGGCATTGGAAAGACGTTTTCAGCCGGTACAGGTAGAAGAGCCTACAGAACAGCAAACCTTAGAGATACTAAAAGGATTAAGAAAAAGCTATGAGAAGCACCATGGTGTAAAAATTACAGATGGGGCCTTGGTGTCTGCTGTGAAGCTTACATCGCGTTATGTCAATGATAGATTTTTGCCGGATAAGGCAATTGATGCAATGGATGAAGCAGCATCTAAGGCTAAGATAGGTTTAAACATAAAAACAGAGGATATTATTCTTTTAGAGAAGAAGATAAAACAACTAGAACAGGAAAAAGAGGCAGCAATCATTAAGGAAGACTATGATGAGGCCATGAAGGTAAAAAAAGCACAAGAACAGAATAAAGAAAAGCTAAATAAACTTTTGGAAAAAGAAAAGAAGAAAAAGAAAGAAGAAACCTTAGTAACAGAGAATGAGATTGCAGCAGTAATTTCCATTTGGACCAAAATTCCTACTCAGAAGTTAGAACAGGAAGAAACTGAAAGATTAAAAAAATTGGAAGATATTCTTCATGGAAGAGTGGTAGGCCAACAGGAGGCTGTATCAGCTGTTTCCAAAGCAATTAGAAGAGGAAGGGTAGGTTTAAAAGATCCTAGGCGCCCTATTGGTTCATTTTTATTTTTGGGACCAACAGGAGTTGGAAAGACCGAATTATCTAAAGCATTGGCGGAGGCTGTGTTTGGAAGTGAACGTTCTATCATACGTGTAGATATGTCTGAATATATGGAGAAGCATAGTGTTTCAAAGCTAATAGGTTCCCC
>JAFQAU010000139.1 GCA_017399885.1 Lachnospiraceae bacterium | reverse complement strand
TCTCAAGTGGGTTTGTAGCCATAGGGCTAACAGTAGGAATTTCAGCTGGAACTGTAGCCATAGGGCTAACGGTAGGAGTTTCAGCTGGAACTGTAGCCATAGGACTAACGGTAGGAATTTCAGCTGGAACTGTAGCCATAGGAGTACCAGTAGGAGTTTCCACTAGTGTCGTAGCAGTAGGGCTAACGGTAGATGCGTCTGCTGAAACCGTAGCAGTAATAGCCGGGGTAGTAGCTGTCATAGTTGGTGTTGCAGAAGGGATAACCGTTGGCTGTGATGTACTTTTTTCATCATCTAAAACGGTACAAGTAATCTTAGCTTTTTTCCCATTAAAAGTGGTTGCAGTAATGGTAGTAGTACCTTCGCTTTTTGCCATTACCAAGCCCTTCATAGAAACACTTGCGACAGAAGGATTTGATGATTTATAGGTAATAATTTTACTATATCCTGATGTAAAAGAAACAAAAAGCTGTTCTGTACTTTCTGTATAAAGGGTTAAATCTCCATTTTTGATTTTTATTCCCTTTGCAGCTGGTTTTACAGTAACTTTGCAAGTTTTTTTAAGTTTCTTTACTTTGGCTATAATGGTAGCAGTTCCTTTTTTCCTTCCGGTAATCTTTCCCTTTTTATTTACAGAAACAATTTTTTTATTGGAAGATTTAAATGTAATACCTTCTGTGGAACCAGTGGTATTTAGTTTATAGCTTTCACCAGCTCCAATGGTAACTTTTTTGGTAATGGAAAAGTTCGTGCTTGCTTTTGTAGTGAGCATAGGATTCCCTAGAATGCTGTTAAAACCAAGGGTAGCAGTTAAAAGCAGTGCGTGAATTTTTTTATAAGCTTTCATCTATTTTCATTCCTTTCTTTTTTAATCCTTATAAAAGAGTAACAGTTCAGCATCCTGTCATTTCGTTAATTTCGTAATCTTAAGTTAGTCACAAGCTTCTCATAAAGCATTAAAGTTAATGATATGACATTGTCAGTTGAACTGTTACATGACATTTGTTATGGATTAATAGATACCTCCACCCCACTCTACAACGGAAAAACCTTCACGTTGAAAAGGTTCAAAAGTCTGCGCTTCAATAGCAATAGGTGTTTCCAAAGGTTTTACCGCCATATAAACACGTAGCATACTGTCAGGAAGTGGATCAATATCAAGTGGTGCCAATTCCTCATAGTTTTTTGCCTGGAAGGAGATTAGATTATAAGGATTATTTTGTAATAAAGGTGCCCAATATACAATAAACTCATTATATTCTTTTGGAGTTAATCCCATTTCTGGCAAAACTTTTTGGAAGAAGCTTGTAATATCTTTTCCTTTTACACAGAAGCCTTTGGAAAAGTCAGGTGTAAAATCATCAGGTGTACCTTCCCAGAATAGATAAGAGTATTCTAAACCATCAGTTAGGTTCGTTAAAGTTCCATCCGGTTTTGCAATGACATCCCAGTGTCCATCTGGTGTGTAAGGATATACATAAGAAAATTCTCCCTTATAGTCTAAGTCTACGGAGATTTCTGTAGTTTCTTCCGGATATAAGTAAATAACCGGTTTTAGAGGAACTGCTGATGGGTAAGGTTTGGTAGGTTCTTTATCTTTAAATACCATAGTATCAATCGTATAGTTAGTGATATTTGCATCATATAAAGGTGAAAAATATATGCGTAACCCAGCCATCCAAGGTATATTATGATAATATGTAGCATGTCCTTCCGATGGATCATTATATATCGTTGTTGCATCGTTTAATTCTAGCGTAATCTTATGTCCAAGATAAGTAGTTTCAATTTTAGTTTCTTCGTAGGAAGCAGTGTCATATTTAAAATCAATTGGAAGAAATTGGTAATTACTTTCTAGAACCCAAATAGCTTCACATTCATACAAGTTATATGGAGGAGCAAGCATAGCCTGCATATTCCCATTATGGGCAATCATAATCTTGTCACCGGGGAACAATTCATTTTGGGTAACTTCATATTGTTTTCCATTATAATAGTTGAAATAGGTAATACAATCGGTTAATTGTAATCGCATGCTGTTATTGTCAATGTAGATAGTGCCATCTTTTATTTTGCTGATAATAGCAGTTCTGGTTACAACTCCCGGTTCTAAAGAGGGGGTAATAACTGGTGTAGTATAAGGATTTGGCGTAACAGTAGGAGTCTCAACCGGGGTCGTAGCAACAGGGCTAACAGTAGGAGTCTCAACCGGGGTCGTAGC
>JAFQAU010000138.1 GCA_017399885.1 Lachnospiraceae bacterium | reverse complement strand
GTATATTGGAAATCATTTTAGCATATACGTCTTTTTGTGTTGCAATGGCAATTACAGGTATATTATCAGTTATAAGAGAAATTGTACCATGTTTTAATTCCCCGGCAGCATAGGCTTCTGAGTGAATATAGCTAATTTCTTTTAACTTTATAGACCCTTCACAAGACAATGCATAATCTAGACCACGTCCAATAAAAAATAAATCTTCTGCTTTTTTTAGTTTCTTTCCAATAGGTTTTACCTGTTCATCATAACTTAATAATTCTTCTACAGTAAAAATAGTTTCTTCCAATTGTTTTGTATACTTTATGGCATCTTCTTTGGTAAGAAGTCCTTTCGCATAAGCGAAACGGAATGCGAAAAGATATAATGCTGCAAGTTGTACTGTATACGCTTTTGTACTGGCAACAGCAATTTCAGGGCCTGCATGAGTATATAATACATAATCACTTTCACGGGCAATTGAAGAACCTTTTACGTTAACAATTGATAAGGTTTTGGCCTTGTGTTCTTTAGAAAGTCTAAGAGCAGCAAGTGTATCCGCAGTTTCACCGGACTGGGAAATGGTAATAACCAAAGTATGCTCATCCAAAATTGGATTTTGATAGCGAAATTCAGATGCAATATCAACTGTTACAGGAATACGTGTTAAGTGTTCGATCATATTCTTCCCAATAAGACCGGCATGCATAGCAGTTCCACATGCGGTAATGATTACACGGTTCACATTGGTAAATAAGCTATCCGGAATTTTATCTTCATCAAAATTAGGTATTCCATCTACGATTCTTGGATTTATAGTATTACGTAACGCATCCGGTTGCTCGTGAATTTCTTTTAGCATGAAATAATCATAGCCACCTTTTCTTGCAGAAGCTACGTCCCAATGTACATGAAGCATTTTTGGCTCAACAACCTGATGGCTCATGTTTGTTACAGTAATGCCATCAACAGTTAAACATGCAATATGATGCTCTGGTAATACAAAATAGTCTTTGGAATACTTAAGCAAGGCAACCATATCCGAAGCAATAACGGAACCTTTTTCTGTATGAGTTGCAACCAAAGGACTACCTGCACGAATGGCATAAATAGTACCTGGCTGATCTTCAAACATAATACAAAATGCGTATGCACCTTCTAAACGGGCAACAGCTTTTTTAATGGCTTTAATAGGATTTCCATCATAACAGTCATTTATTACCATAGCAGCAATTTCAGAGTCTGTCTGAGAAATAGGTTCCTGTCCTTTTTGACGAAATTCCTCTTCTAGTTTCTTATAATTTTCAATGATACCATTATGAATTAAAGTAACCTTTCCACAAGTATGTGGATGAGAATTGGTAGTTGAGACCCCACCGTGAGTTGCCCAGCGAGTATGTCCGATTCCACATCCTGTTAAATCGTCCTTTGCCTCGTTATTTACAGCTTCGCACAAATAAGATACTTTACCTTCTTTTTTTAGTGTTTTGATTTTTTTGTCTAAAAAATAAGCAATCCCGGCACTATCATACCCACGGTATTCTAATTCCTGTAGTCCCTCCGTTAAAACTTTTTTGGCGTCTAAAACGCCAGTATAACCTATGATCCCACACATAGATTTTCACTCCTTTTCTTTTCTTTTTTATTAGGTTATACAAGTTTTGTGTGTCGGTTACCCGACGTTTTGTCTGTATATACGCGTCCTAATAAACACGGGAAAGTATCCGCCGAAAATTCGATATTCTTTCCTCCTCGTTAACCTATAAATGTGATGGTACTTATTGGTAACATAATAAATTTATATATAGCACAACTGTTACAAATAAATAAGCAACACATTTTTCGAATAGGTGCATGGCGCTAATAAGCATTTCTGCAGTTGAAAACAACTAGTGAAATGTTAACATAAATCCTTATAAAAAGCAATAAAATATAGGCTCGAATGCGAGTAATTAACAGTTCAAGTAGTGGTAATCACTTTGCTGACGATATGAAAGAATGCAACGGGAATAGGACAAAGTAAAAGGACCATCACAATAGGTAAAAAAATACAAGATATAGAATTGTATAAATACAATCTATATCTTGCAGAAATTTTCTTATTACAACAGTTTCTTTTTTGTCGCTATATCTTATTGAAATGTGGAAGCATCCGTTTCTACCTCTTGAGTAGGATAGGTACCGTTTTTCCATGCCTCCATTTTTTCTTCTACAGCTTCTAAAGTTTTTTTGCAAATCTCTGGAAGTTCGTCGCCCCATTCTGAGGTTGCATCCTCATAACCTTTGCGGATAGCCTCCATTAGTGTGTCTGCTTTTGAAGTATCGCCACCAGACAATGCAATTGCGAAAGAAACCATACGTTCGGAGGTTTGTTCTACTCCCCAATATCCATTTTCTGAAATATCTTCTTGGGCTTGTTTTCTAGTTTCCTCGTCTACTTCAAGCTCCCCATTTTTGATTAATTGGAACATATCAGTAGCTTCGGTAAAGGTTTTCCCTTGTTTGGTTAATAATTTTTCTACTAGATTTCTAAGCTGTTGCGTTCTACGTTCTGCGTCGGCTTTTAATTGTTCAATGGTAGCATTATCTCGTTGATATATTTGTTTTGTAGTATCTGTTGTGCGTTCTTCTGTCTTTTCATATACTACGGCTTGTGATGTGCTTTCCGCTACATCTGCTGACTTTTTTTCTGCGGATTTGTCTTGTGATACAGCAGTAGTATTGTTTTGATAATTGGATGTAATATTTGAGATTTCCATGGTTATCCCATCCTTTCTATAAAATTTTGATGTTCATTAAAACAAAATTTTTTATGTTTGTATGTTTTAATGAATTGTGAACTACCACTAAGCTAAAGCTTACTGGCTTCTTGCTTCAACGTCCTCGCAACCTACTAACTCCACAAGCGTGACTTCGGATAGTTCCTACCCTAGTTGACGCATTC
>JAFQAU010000137.1 GCA_017399885.1 Lachnospiraceae bacterium | reverse complement strand
TTTATTGGCTCAAAGAAGAATTAGTAGACTTTTGTAGAAATAATGGTCTATCTACAGCCGGTGGAAAGTTAGAAATCACAGAAAGGATTGCACATTTTCTCGACACAGGTGAAATAGTTTTATTTTGTGCAAACAAAAAGAAATCAACTCCCCCTGCTATTATTACAGAAAATAGCTTGATAGAACCAAATTTCATTTGCACAGAAAATCATAGATCTTTTTTTAAAGAACACATTGGAATGAGGTTTTCGTTTAATGTTCAATTTCAAAAATGGCTAAAAACTCATACTGGTAAAACTTATAAAGATGCTATAACCGCATATTATGAAATTTTAGAAGAAAAGAAAAACAAGAAAAGCTCTATTGATAAACAGTTTGAATATAATACATATATTCGAGATTTTTTTGATGATAATAAAGGAAAGTGCTTAGAGGATGCTATCAAGTGCTGGAAATATAAAAAGCGATTGCAAGGCCATAATTGCTACGAAAAGTCAGATCTTATTGCGTTAGAATAGTCTGTTTATAAAAATGAAAATGGTTTCAGTTTTTGGAGTGATTTTCTCAGTGCGTACATGTTTTCCAATGTGGAATTTAGAAAGATAGAGACGGACATTTTGTTCGTCTTTTTTTGCTTTATAGGAAAGTTCGTCCTGTAAAGCAAAAAACGCGACCCGAGGATGCGCACGAATTTGTTTGGAAGATGTACTGCGTACCAAATTCGGCGCGGCAAAGCGTGCAGGCACACTGGGAAAGTGTAATGTCGCGGAGCGTGCTTGCACGCTTTGTTCTTGACAAAGAAAAGGTAATATGTTACTTTTTGTAAAGTAATATATTACCTATTGGAGGACGATATGAATATTAAAGATGTTATTTGTAGTGAAAAAATGGATTTTACAGGGATTGAACTATCATATTTTTTACTAGGATTGTTAAGTGCTTTTAATAACAGATTTCAGGCTGTTGCAGATAGTACGATGAAAGAGGTTAGTTGGAAACAGTTTTTTTCAATTATATGTATTAATTTATGCAAAGACAAACCTACTGTAAAAGAACTTGCAGAAATATTGGGTAGCTCGCATCAGAATGTAAAACAGATTCTATTGAAATTGGAAAAGAAAGGTTTTGTTGCTATTACAGTAGATGAAAATGACAAACGAAAGCAGCGTATTGAACTTACTGACTATTGTAGAGAGTTCTGTGCAAAAAACGATGAAATGACTATGGGGATTATGAAGAAAATGTTTGCAGGTGTTTCAGAGGAACAGCTACAAGTAACAATACAGACGATTATACAAATTGAAGATAATTTAAAGGAGATTAGAGATTGTGAGTAAAGGTATTATTTTATATCAATCAAAATATGGGGCAACTAAAAAGTATGCTGATTGGTTAATGGAAGAAACAGGGTATGATTGTGTTGAGACAAAAAATGTTAAAGTTGTAAATTTACAGAATTATGATGTAATCATTTTAGGTGGTGGGGTATATGCTTCTGGTATTGCTGGATTACAATTCTTAAAAAAGAATATAAATCAGTTAGTTGATAAGAAGATTGTTGTATTTGCAGTCGGTGCTTCACCATATGATGAGAAGGCAATATTGCAGATACGAGAAAAGCATTTTAAAGATGAACTTAGTAATATATCGTTGTTCTATTGTCGAGGAGCATGGGATGAAGAGAAAATGAAGTTTGCTGATAGAACACTTTGCAAGATGTTACAGAAAGCAGTTGCGAAACAAAATCCGGAAGAATACGAGCCTTGGCAAAAGGCATTGATGTGTGCAGTGGGGCAAAAGTGTGATTGGACTGATAAATCATATTTAGATCCATTGTTGAAACATATTGAAGAATTATGATTTAGGTCTATATGAAAAAGTATGCGTGAGTGTTTTAAATTTGGGTTATGATTATACCCATAGCAATATTGAATGGGGGATTTCGAGAATATGTGCTTCTTAAGCTTGGGGGATTAGATACAATTTTGCAGGAAAAAGGAAACTGCTATTTATATGAGAAAATGGGATATCGTAAAACAGGTAAGACTGAAAAAATAAATGATAGATTGACATTGGTGTTTTATGAAAAGTAAATTTAGCTGATGAGTTTAACTGAGAGAAGAATTTGAAGTTGCTGGAGGGATTATTATGATATATTGCATTGTAATGGGAATATGTGCCATATTTATGTTTGGAATTGGTTTGGTTCAGATTAAAAGCAGAAAGCCGGTAGCCTTTTATTCGGGAGAAATGCCACCGTTGGAAGAAAAGGTTAAGGATATTAATGCTTGGAATAAAAAACACGGAATTATGTGGATTATCTATGGAATGGTAATAGTGATAGGAATATTTGGCGGGTTTATGGTGGGAGATTCGCCACTTCTCGTTTTGATTTATTGTGGATGTTTGCTTTTTTCAATTATTCCTATGGTGCTATATCACAAGAAATTGGTTAGAGATTATATTACTGAATAGAAGAAAGCTTCTAAGTTACAGAAGGGAAGATGATATGAAATCAGAAAAGAAAAGTATGTTTTGTGCGATTGTTGTAAGCTACATAGTGTTCATAGTAGGGTGGTATTTGCGAGAAACATATATTATTTACAGGAGGAAAGCATGAAAAAAGTATTGTTAATCGTTGGTATTATAAACATGATTGTTTGCGTTTTATCCTTGTTATTTGCCGCATTAAATTTGTTTGGGTACTACCATGTGCTTGACGGAACAGCAGAACTTTATATCCGTTTGCATCGTAGAATGATTATTTTTTTTGTAATTGGAATTGTTTTTGCGGTGATTGGAATAGTGTGCTTTATCATTCGCACTAAAATATAAAGATGAAAAAGGCAATTTAGAGGAAAAGGAGATTCTTGAATAGTGATGAGAACAGAGAAAGAAATGTATCATATGATTATGCAAATAGCAAAGGAAGATGAACGTATCAGGGCTGTATATATGAATGGTTCAAGAACGA
Source organism: Lachnospiraceae bacterium (assembly GCA_017399885.1). Lineage (GTDB taxonomy): Bacteria > Bacillota > Clostridia > Lachnospirales > Lachnospiraceae > CAG-411. The sequence continues at coordinate 1,083 of JAFQAU010000137.1, read as the reverse complement.
ATAAAAATGTAGAAAAAGATATTTTTCAAGATTATGATGTAGTGTATGTAGTGATTGATACAAAGCCATTTATTGATGAAAAAGAATGGATCAATAAATTTGGTGATATATGGTTTATGCAGTATCCTGATGAACATCCAGATTATCCAAGTGATAAGGTGAATTTCTATGGATGGCTGATGCAGTTTAAAGATGGGAACAGAATAGATTTGCATGTTGAAACTGTAAAACATGCCAAGGAACATATAGCTGATGATAAGTTATGTAAAATATTATTAGATAAAGATAATATTTTGCCGGATATACCAGAATCTACGGATGAAGGCTATTATGTGAGGAAACCGACGAGAGAGCAATTTTTATGTACATGCACAGAGTTTTGGTGGTGTCTTAATAATGTAGCAAAGGGGTTATGGAGAGAAGAAATTTTGTATGTACAGGATATGATAAACTTTTGTGTGCGTAAGCAATTAGAGAAAGTCTTATCATGGAAGGTAGGCATAAAAACAAATTTTTCTGTTAGCGTAGGAAAATCTGCAAAATATATGTACAAGTGGTTACAACAAGAAGAATATGATGAGTATTTATCTACATATGCAACAGGAAATACACAAGATTGTTGGCGGGCAGTATTTAAAATGACAAGTTTGTTTTCCGCTATAGCAAAGAATGTGGCGGAGGAATTAGGATATGTATATAATTCTGAAGAAGAGAAAGCCTGTATAGATTTTTTAAATATTGTTTGTGAGTTGCCAAAGGATGCAGAAGAAGTAGTTTAGAACAAATAATAAATTCGAATTGTGTAAACACATAATTTAAGGGTTGCATTATCTGTTATAATTTATTATTAAATTCTTGGCAAACTCTTATAAACACTAACTTTTCTGTATGTGTGCTTTCCCTTATGTGTTCCCTTGTGTTATATCGTTTCACAAGGATTTACGAACCCTCATAAGGGCAAAAACAAGGGAAGCAAAATCACATAACACATTATAACACAATATGAATGGACTATGTGAACTGATTGAAATGCTTTTTAGATTTTACAGATAATTCAACAACAACAGAGATTGAAAACATGGT
>JAFQAU010000136.1 GCA_017399885.1 Lachnospiraceae bacterium | reverse complement strand
TTGATGTTCTTCTTGAAATTTTTAGAATTTTCAAGGTTGTTTCACTTTTTAATTGTCAATGAACTTTTCTCTGAAACCCTTATAAACTCTAGTGTTTCAGTTCTTGTCGTTTGCGCCCTCGCTCAAGCGACTTCGTTAGTTTATCATACCTTTTCAGGTTTGTCAACAACTTTTTTTATTTTTTTTATTTGATTTTTCAAAGAGCGGAGAAAGAGGGATTTGAACCCTCGCGCCGCGTGAACGACCTATACCCTTAGCAGGGGCACCTCTTCAGCCTCTTGAGTATTTCTCCATAACTGAACTTCTGTTCAATATTCTTTTTGTATCAAACGCATTTACAAGTTTATCAAATCATTTTGTCTTTGTCAACACTTTTTTTTATTTTTTCTAAAAACTTGGTATCAGTTCAGTAAGGTGCCCCCCCCGTTACGTTGTAAGTCCATGTAAGAACTGAAAAAACAGCCCGATGGACTTACAGCTGGTTAAATATGTGATATTAATACATAGGAAATTAGCAAAGTGATTCCCCCTACCTAAACTGTTAGTTATCTTCTCTATATTCTTCTATGGCTGTTTCATATAAATTGTTACCTTCAGAATCTATTACAACAATTACAGGAAGGTTCTCCACTTCCAATTCTCTTATTGCTTCTGTACCTAAATCCTCATATGCTATTACTTTTGATTTTTTTATACATTTTGATAATAATGCTCCTGCCCCACCTACTGCTGCAAAATATACACTTTTATTCTTTTTTATAGATTCAATTACCTCTATACTTCGTTTTCCTTTTCCTATCATTCCTTTTAATCCATTTTCCAAAAGTAATGGAGTATACTTATCCATTCTACTACTTGTTGTTGGACCTGCTGATCCTATAACTTGGTGTTCTTTAGCTGGAGAGGGTCCTAAATAGTAAATAATCTGATTTTTTAATTCTAATGGTATTTCTTTTCCTTCTAACATATTCTCATATATTCTCTTATGAGCTGCATCTCTAGCTGTATATATTGTTCCGGTAATGTATACATAATCCCCTGCTTTTAATTCTCTAACTATTTCTTCATTTAATGGTGCTGTAATCTTTTTTTCCATATATGCTCTCTCTTTCTTTTATCGTTATGTCTGATTCAATTGGTCCTCACATTTATATTATTCTTTTTATATGACGATTCACATGGCAACATATATTAATGGCTACAGGTAATCCTGCTATATGGGTTGGATATGTTTCTACATTTACACCCAAAGCTGTATTTCTTCCACCCAATCCTCCAGGCCCAAATCCCAATTTATTTATCTTTTCTAATAATTCTTGCTCTAATTCTGCCACATAAGGTATTTCAGAAGCTTCATCCAAATTTCTTGTTAATGCTTTTTTTGCCAAAATTGCACATTTCTCAAAGCTACCACCGATGCCTACTCCTACCACCATAGGTGGACACGCATTGGGACCTGCTAATTTTACAGTTTCCAATACAGCCTCTTTTACACCTTCTATTCCATCTGCCGGTTTTAGCATATAAATACGACTCATATTTTCACTTCCAAATCCTTTTGGCGCAACTGTTATTTCAATTTGATCCCCTGGTACTATTTCATAATGAATAACTCCCGGCGTGTTATCTTTTGTATTTTCCCTTATAATTGGATCACCCACAACTGATTTTCTTAAATATCCTTCTGTATAACCTTGTCTTATTCCTTCATTAATTGCATCCTCTAATGCTTCACCTTTTATATATACTTCCTGTCCAATTTTTATAAATACAATTGCCATTCCTGTGTCCTGACAAATTGGAATATATTCTTTATTTGCTATTTCCATGTTTTCTTGAAGCTGACCTAAGATTTTTTTTCCTATCTGTGACTCTTCTTTTCTTTCTGCTATATTTATTGCATCCACAACGTCCTTTGCTAAATGTATGTTTGCTTCAATACACATTTCTTTTATATTCTTTATTATTTCATCTGTATGTACTTCTCTCATATTGCCTCCTATGTTCTACTATATCTTTTTAATTATAGAAAAAGAGAGCGCTACTACAACTCTCTTTTCCTAAAAGTTCCGTAATAGTTCAACCAAGGGCCAAACTGTTACAAAGATCCACATTTTTTTTGTAAAAAGGATCTGTTATCCACATTTTTTCTGTGTTATCCACTTCTATTATTGCTATCATAACAGCTCACCTGGGTGGCTAAACCACTGCGTATTTTGGCAGTCTTCCCACTTGAAATTATCTTATTTGATTCCCCTTGTACTCTGTCTAACGATCAGCGTAGTAAATACGCAGACTTATGTTTACTGTTACTTATTATTCGTCAAATATCTGTCAAATTTTTTTACTAAAGGTATGGAAATAATAGTAACTACTTAGACTACCCTATAAACTAGAATCTCCTTCTTCTAACTCAGCCTCTAATCTTTCTAAAACCTGTGCCTCTGAAACTGCATCATTACTTTCCCTTACTTTTGCAATACTTGCAACTTTAATCTCACTATTTTTGTCTATGTTCATTAGTTTAACACCAGATGTAACTCTTCCTAGTTCTGAGATTTGGTCACACATAATCCTTATAATGACACCTTCTGTTGTAATTAACATAATTTCATTATCTTCTTTTACAGCTTTTACGCCTACGACATTTCCTGTCTTTTCTGTTATGTTATATGCTTTTACACCTTTTCCACCGCGGTGCTGCAGATTAAATTCTTCCAGCTTTGTCCTCTTTCCATAACCATTTTCCGAAGCTATCAATAAATGACTTCCCTGTGTATTCAACTGCATTGCCACAATTTCATCTTCATAAGACAAGTTCATTCCTATTACACCCATTGAAGCTCTGCCTGTTGAACGTACATCGTTTTCATCAAAGCGTATACAATAGCCAAACTTTGTAATTAAGAATATCTCTTTCTTTCCGTTTGTAACTTTAACCTCTATTAACTCATCATCTTCTTTTAGGTTAATGGCCTGTAAACCGGATTTTCTCACATTTTCATAATCCTTTAGGGTGGTTTTCTTAACAATACCATTCTTTGTTGCCATAAATAAATATTTATTTTCAGGATATTCACGAATAGGTATCACCGCTGTTATTTTTTCATTTGGTTGTAATTGCAATAAATTTACTAATGCAGTACCTCTTGCTGTTCTTCCTGCTTCTGGTATCTCATATGCCTTAATTCTATAAACACGCCCTGTATTGGTAAAGAAATTTATATAATGATGTGTTGTGGTCATAAGAAGATCTTCAATATAATCTTCTTCTAAGGTCTGCATTCCTTTGATTCCTTTTCCACCACGATTCTGACTCTTGAAATTATCTACAGTCATTCTCTTAATATAACCAAGACTAGTTCTTGCTATTACTGTATTTTCTTTTGGAATTAAATCCTCATTAGTCAAATCAAATTCATCAAATCCAATACTTGTTCTTCTGTCATCACCATATTTATCACGTATTAAAATAATTTCTTTTTTGATTACATCTAATAGCAATTTTCGGTCTCCAAGAATTGCTTTATATTCCTGTATTTTCTTTAGCAATTCTTCATGTTCTTCTTCTAATTTTTCTCTTTCCAATCCAGTTAATGCACGAAGTCTCATTTCTATTATTGCTTGTGCCTGTACATCATCTAGACCAAAACGAGTAATCAGTTTCTCTTTTGCTTCTGGTCCATTTTTTGAACCACGAATAATTTTAATAACTTCGTCTATGTTGTCTAATGCAATCAATAATCCGCTTAATATGTGATCTCTTTCTTCGGCTTTATTTAAATCATATTGTGTTCTTCTTGTTACAACTTCTTCCTGGTGTTTTAAATAATGCTCCAGCATTTCTAATAAACTCATTATTTTAGGCTCATTATTTACCAAAGCTAACATAATTACACCAAACGTATCCTGTAATTGGGTATGCTTATATAATTGATTTAATAAAATATTGGCATTTACATCCCTGCGCAATTCTATAACAATTCGCATACCTTCTCTATCTGATTCATCACGCAATTCTGTAATTCCATCTATCCTTTTATTTTTGTGTAATTCTGCAATCTTCTCAATTAATCTTGCTTTGTTTACCATAAATGGAAGCTCTGATACTATGATTCTACTTTTTCCATTTGCCATAGTTTCAATATCAGTTACTGCTCGTACCCTTATTTTTCCTCTACCTGTACGATATGCATTTTCAATTCCCTTGGTACCTAAGATTGATGCACCCGTTGGAAAATCTGGTCCCTTAACAATGTCCAAAACTTCCTCTATTGTAGTAGCTCTATCTTCTTCAACTACATTATCTATTATTTTTATAACTGCATTTATTACTTCTTTTAAGTTGTGGGGAGGTATATTGGTTGCCATACCTACTGCTATTCCCGATGTTCCATTCACTAAAAGATTTGGATAACGAGATGGCAATACTACAGGTTCTCTCTCTGTTTCGTCAAAGTTTGGTATAAAATCTACAGTATCTTTGTTAATGTCCGACAACATTTCCATAGATATCTTACTTAATCTTGCCTCTGTATATCGCATAGCAGCGGCACCATCACCATCTACTGATCCGAAATTTCCATGACCATCTACTAGTGGATATCTCGTTGACCAAGGCTGTGCTAAATTTACCAATGCACCATAAATAGAGCTATCTCCATGAGGGTGATATTTACCCATTGTATCTCCAACGATACGGGCACATTTACGATGTGGCTTATCGGGACCATTATTTAACTCTATCATGGCATACATGATTCTTCTTTGTACCGGCTTTAATCCATCTCGTACATCTGGTAAAGCACGAGACGCAATTACAGACATGGCATAATCAATATATGATGTTTCCATGGTCTTTTTTAGATCCACTTCACTTATCTTATCGAAGATTCTTTCGTCCATATTCTGTCTCCCATTCTTAACATATTTACTATGAAAGTGTTATCAAATGACTATATCTTATGTAAAATTGCTTGTTATAAGGCATAGACTTTTGACAACCAAACCGTATGGGCAAGTAACCCCCCCTTTAGGAGAGGATTGCCCATACGGGCTGCTACTAACTTTCATTCATCCTAGTGTCTGCTTTAGCAGACATTTACATTTACTACAATAACAGTACACTCTTATATATCCAAATTCTTAACAAATCTTGCATTTTCTTCTATAAATTCACGTCTTGGCTCTACTTTGTCACCCATTAAAGTTGTAAAGGTAACATCAATTTCAGCTTCCTGTTCTTCATCTACTACAACCTTTAATAATACTCTTTTTTCAGGATCCATGGTTGTTTCCCATAACTGTTCTGCATCCATTTCTCCAAGACCCTTATATCGCTGTATTTTATTACTATTATCTCTACCAATTTCATTTAGGATCTTTGCAAGTTCATCATCATTGTATGCATAGTAGACATTTTTATTTCTTTCTACTTTATACAGTGGTGGCTGTGCCAGGTACACATACCCCTGTTTAATTAATTCCGGCATAAAGCGATAGAAGAAAGTAAGCAACAGTGTACTTATATGAGCTCCATCTACGTCCGCATCTGTCATAATAATAATCTTATGATATCTTAATTTAGATATATCAAAGTCATCATATATACCAGTACCAAAAGCTGTTATCATAGCCTTTATCTCTTCATTGACCAAAATTCTATCTAATCTTGCCTTTTCAACGTTTAGAATTTTCCCTCTTAAAGGTAAAATTGCTTGTGTTGACCTAGATCTTGCAGTCTTTGCACTACCTCCGGCTGAATCTCCCTCTACAATATAAATTTCACAATTTTCAGGGTTCTTATCTGAACAATCTGCAAGTTTTCCAGGAAGACTCATTCCTTCTAAAGCTGTTTTTCTTCTTGTTAAATCTCTTGCTTTTCTTGCTGCATCTCTTGCTCTTTGAGCCAATACAGCCTTTTCACAAATGGCCTTTGCAACATTAGGATTCTGCTCTAAGAAATAAGTCAATTGTTCGCCAAATATACTCTCTACCGCTCCTCTGGCCTCGCTATTTCCAAGTTTTTGCTTAGTCTGTCCCTCAAATTGAGGCTCTCCAATTTTTATACTAATAATTGCAGTTAGTCCTTCACGAATATCTTCACCAGAAAGATTTGCCTCATTATCTTTTAAGAACTTTTGCTGTCGTGCATAATCATTAAATGTTTTTGTTAATGCATTTTTAAATCCAACTAGATGCGTTCCACCTTCCGGTGTAGTAATATTATTTACGAAACTATAACAACCTTCTGTGTATGAATCATTATGCTGAAGTGCAACTTCAACATTTACACCGTTTTTTTCTCCTTCACAATATATAATTTCCTGATACAGAGGCTCCTTGTGTCTATTCAAATACTGAACATACTCTTTAATTCCACCTTCATAGTAAAACTCACGTTCTTTAGGTTCCTCTAGACGATTATCTATTAATATAATTTTCAGACCTTTTGTTAAAAATGCCATTTCACGCAATCTTTGTCTTAGTGTTTCATAATCGTATACAGTTTCCTCAAATATATCTTTATCCGGTAAGAAGGTAACTTTAGTTCCTTGCCTGTCTGTATCACCTATAACAGTAAGGGGATACATAACTTTACCTCTTTCGTATCTTTGTTTATGTATCTTTCCTCCTGTGTGAATCTCAACTTCAAGCCATTCAGATAACGCATTTACTACAGAGGCGCCTACACCATGCAATCCACCAGATACTTTATATCCTCCGCCACCGAATTTTCCACCTGCATGCAAAATGGTAAATACTACTTCTACTGCTGGCAATCCAGTTTTTTGATTTATACCAACTGGTATACCACGTCCATTATCTACAACTGTTATGGAATTATCTTCATTGATGGTCACACGAATCTCTGTACAAAAGCCTGCTAAAGCTTCATCTACGGAATTATCTACAATTTCATACACCAAATGATGTAACCCTCGAATGGAAGTACTTCCAATGTACATACCCGGTCTTTTTCTAACTGCTTCTAATCCTTCTAAAATCTGTATCTGGTCAGCACCGTATTCCTGATTCATACACTTCCTCCTATTTTTCTTTGTGTCATAGTAACAAACGAGAACAAAAATCCTTCCAACCGATTCTTATACATTTTTAACTAAGCTACACGCTCTCCTTTGTTACAGAACCATTTATAACTTTATATACTTGATTTATCTTTAACCTTTCCCGGATAAATTCTTCTAAACCAGTACAGGTAATGATCGTTTGAATATCTTGTATACTATCTAACAAATAATTTTGTCTGTTTCTATCCAATTCCGATAAAACATCATCTAATAACAAAATAGGATTGTCACCTACTGATTTCTTTATTAGCTCTATCTCAGCCAATTTTAAGGACAATGCTGAAGTTCTTTGCTGTCCTTGAGATCCATATTTGCGTATATCTACATCATCAATACAAAAACGAATATCATCTCTATGTGGTCCAACTGTTGTAATTTTTTGGAACAAATCTCTATCTCTATTTTGCAGAAGTTTACTTTTAAAATTTTCGCATGTAACATTTTGCTCATATTCCAAGATCAGCCGTTCTCTACCACCTGAAAGCTTCTCATGGATAGGCATAATGATCTGATTTAATTGCTCAATATGTTTTCTTCTTCTTTCAATAATTCTTGAACCATATTCCAACAGTTGTGTATCCCAAATATCCAATGTATCAATTAAATTTTGTTGATGTCCAATCTGCTTTAATAAATTATTTCTTTGGTTAATAATTTGGTTATACTTCCCTAAGTCATAAAAATATATTTTATCTAGCTGACACAATTCCATATCAACAAATCTGCGTCTCTCACTAGGACCATGTTTTATAATGCCCAAATCTTCTGGTGAAAAAAATACAATATTAGTTAAACCAAATACCTCACTGGACTTACGAACGGAAATTCCATCAATAGCAACACCTTTTCCTTTATTTTTTTTTAGATGCATATCTATTCTTCGTTCTATTCCGTTTTTTTCAATTATCATTCGAATATGTGATTCATTTTCATTTATCTTTATAATTTCTTTTTCCTTACTTCCCTTATGGGACTTTGTCATTCCGCAATAATATAAGGCTTCCAAAATATTAGTCTTTCCTTGGGCATTGTCCCCATAAAGTATATTTTTCTCTGGATGAAACTCCATAGAGAGACTTTCATAATTTCGAAAATTTTGTAATTCAATAGACTTTATATACATAAACTAACCTATAATCTTAAGAATCTGACCTTCAAATTCTACTACTGCTCCATCATAAAGTTTCTTGCCACGTTGGTATTCTATTTCACCATCTACTTTTACCAATCCTTCTTGAATCACCATCTTTGCCTCTACACCAGAATCAACAAAGCCTGCTGCCTTCAGAGCTTGTCCAAGCTTTATATATTCTTCTCTTAGCTTAATTGTTTCCATCAATTTATTCTCCTACATTAAAGTTAATTGGCAATATCAAATAAATATAGTTCTCATCTTTATCCTTAATGAAGCATGGTGCTTTTGGATTAAATAAATAAATCTCAATTTCCTCATCATCAATAACACGTAATGCATCCATTAGGAATTTAGGATTGAAACCAATCATTATGTCCTTTCCTTCTTTGCTAAATTCAATCTCTTCCTTCATAGATCCAACTGTAGAATTTATTTTTAACTCCATATTGTCGTCTGTAATATTTATAATAATTGGAGTCTTATCTGCTTCTTTAATAAGCAAGGATGCCCTGTCAATACAGCTTAAAAATTCTCTATTGTTGACTTTTACCTTTGTTACGTAGTCATTGGACAACATCTGGTTAATATTGTAATAGGTTCCTTCTATTAACCTAGATAATACAGTTGTGTTATCAAATGAAAACAATATATGTTTATCTGTAACATATATATTTACCATTTTATCTACGTCACCAGATAATATTTTACTAATTTCATTTAAAGTTTTACCTGGAACAATTACACTTAAATCATCATACTGATCGTGTAATTGAATTTTTCGAATGGAAATACGATGTCCATCTAAGGATACAACTTTAAAAATATCTCCTTTTAATTCAAAAAGTTCACCTGTCATAATTTTATTACTTTCATTATCAGAAATAGAAAAAACTGTCTGACGAATAATTTCTTTTAAAGAGAAATCAGAAATACGAATAGGATTTCCTTTTTCTATTTCAGGTAAAGTAGGAAATTCTGAATGTGATCTTCCAGATAGGTTAAATTTAGCCTTTTCACATTTTATAAAAGCTTTATTATTCTCATCTGTAGTAAAAACAACATCATTATCAGGTAGTTTACGAATAATTTCTGAAAAAAGCTTTGCACTAATTGCAATACTCCCTGGAGTAACAATGTTACCTTTCACAATTGTTTCAATTCCAATTTCCTGATTATTGGAAATTAATTTAATAGTGTCATTCATTGCCTCAATAACAATACATTCAAGTATAGGTAAAGTTGTTTTAGTTGAAACTGCTCTAAGAGCAATATTAACACTATTTAGTAAATCCGTTTTATGACATATGATGTGCATAACTTTAAAAAACTCCTTTCAGGTTGAACTTAAAGAAATAAATAATTATATTATAGTATCAGTCTTAATAGGGGGTGTGAAATTGTTAATAACCCCGAAAGTCCTCTAAATACAAGGATCTTCGCAAATAAAAACTATGTGGAAATGAAAAAAAATTCAAGTTAAACAATTGTGGATAAAATAACTGTAAAAAAAATAAAAAAGATATCCACATGTAAAAATTGATTATCCACATAGTTTATTGTGGACTAATTTTCTTTCTTAGTATATCTATAATTCCTTGTAAAGCGGTGTCTGATTTTAAATCTTCAGCAATTTTATTACATCCATGTAAAATAGTAGTATGATCTCTTTTGCCAAGCTTAGCTCCGATATCTTTTAGAGAAACTTCCGTTAGTTCTCTGCAAAGATACATACAAATCTGTCTTGGATGAGCAATATTTCTGCTTTTCTTAGAAGATAAGATATCAGCAGAAGTAATATCAAAATGGTCTGCAACAACATCTGTTATGTATTCCACTGTGATATTTTTACTACTATCCGGTGCAATTAAATCCTTTAATACTTCTTCTGCAAGTACAACATTAACTTCCGTATTCTTCAAACGTGAAACAGCAACAATTTTAGTTAAAGCTCCTTCGATCTCACGAATATTTGACTTAACATTACTTGCAATATATTTTAGAACCTCATCATCTATTGTATAGCCTTCGATTTCTCCTTTTTTTCGTAAAATAGCCATACGGGTTTCATAGTCAGGAGATTGAATATCAACTTGTAAGCCCCATTCAAAACGAGAGCGTAGACGTTCCTCTAGTGTTTCAAATTCCTTTGGAGGCTTATCGCTGGATATAATAATTTGTTTCTTAGAACCATGTAAGGTATTAAAAGTGTGGAAAAATTCTTCCTGTGTACTTTCTTTTCCAATGATAAACTGAATGTCGTCGATTAATAAAACGTCTATATTTCGATATTTTTTTCTAAATTCCTGAATAGAGGTAGTGTCCGAACGATTACGAATAGCCTCAATTAATTCATTTGTAAATACTTCACTAGTAACGTAAAGAACCTTTGCATTATTGTTATGTTCTAAAATGTGATGTGCTACGGAATGCATTAAGTGGGTCTTGCCAAGTCCAACACCTCCATATATAAATAAAGGATTGTAAACTTCAGCAGGATTTTCTGCAACAGCTAGAGAAGCTGCGTGAGCAAGACTATTATTGCTTCCAACTACAAAAGTGTCAAAGGTATATCTAGGATTTAAAAATGATGCAATATTTTGAGGATTATTCATATAAATATCAGAAGAAGCATTTTTAGGTGCAACTTCAGAAGCCGCTTCTGATGCTTGCTTTAAGTCACGAGCTAGCTCAAAGTTAAGTTCAAAACTCTCACCCATAACTTCAGCAATAGCAACAGTAAGAGGTAAGGCGAATTTAGATGTAATGTACTTTTTACTATCTCCAACACGTGCGTCGTCAATGGACAAAGTAATTACATTCCCATTAACAGAGTGCACCTCAAGAGGTTGTATCCATGTTCTAAATACAACGTCAGGGATGGAATGTTCTACTTTCATATGATGTAAAATAGTGTTCCAATTTTGTATAATCGTATCTTTCATTTTTATACCCTTAATACTGCCACATAAAATTTCAACCTGTAAAAAGGAAGAGAAGTGGCGTCCTTTCGTTAAAATTTATAATTAGCCAATAATATATTAGGCAATTCATTTAAAATTCTGATGTAGTAACACATTATTAATGAAATAACTATTAACAAGAGTCTATTTTATTCATTATATTTTATAACAAAATAGAGTTTTTTTCAATGCTTAGGTGTGTTTTTCTTGTGGATAAAAAATTATTTATGTGGATAAAACTGTCATTTTTGTGTTAATAAGCAGAAAAATGTAAAAAAATAAACAATTATGTGAATGGATTTAATAAAAATATCAACAATGCCAAAAAATGTTGAAAAAAAGGGATTTTAAAAGATCCTGGGATCTTATATCCACATAAAATTATTAACTTATCCACAAGTTATCAACAAAATGTGGATAAGTTGATAAAAAAATGTAACATTCTGTGAGTTCTGTTAATTCTATAGTAAAATATTCTTTGTTAATATGTGGGTAATCTTTAAGGTGCATGTTCCTACTTAAACGATTACCTTATTCCTTTCATATAAACAAAAAAAGGCTTGACGAAAGCATTATTTCATATTATAATTGCAACTGATATTTAGTTATAATAGTCTAAATACGCCTAGTAATGTACTGTATTCGGATGGATACAGTAATTAATCAGTATAATATATTAAGGAGGTGCATCTCGTATGAAAATGACATTTCAGCCAAAGAAAAGATCAAGATCTAAAGTTCATGGATTTAGAGCTAGAATGAGCACAAAAGGTGGAAGAAACGTTTTAGCAAGTAGAAGAGCAAAAGGAAGAAAGAAATTATCTGCTTAGGTCGCAATTTTTGTGACCTTTTGTTTTAACTAAGAGGAATAGTAACAGCGTAGCCCTGGGTCAAACTGTTACGGGATTGGGCAAGTTTTACGTTGCAAATGCCCAATCCTATTCTTGCTTTATAGGAAACTTCTCCTGTAAAGCAAAACGACCCACAGAGATATGTAGAATTAAGTGAATTGGAGATTTTGAAGTTGTCAGAATCATTGAAGAAGAACAAAGATTTTCAAATCGTATATAAGAATGGAAGGTCTTATGCCAATAAGTATCTGGTTATGTATGTATTAGAAAATAATTTAGAAAGAAACCGTATAGGAATTTCGGTTAGTAAAAAAGTTGGAAATAGTGTTGTTAGACACAGATTAGCAAGACTTATAAGAGAAAGTTTCCGACTAAATGATGAAAAGTTTAAGTGTGGATTGGATATTATAGTAATTGCCCGTAATACAGCAAAGGGAAGAAATTATTGGGACATCAGCAGTGCAGTAATGCATTTAGGAAAACTTCATAAAATAATAGATGAAAAGATGATTGAACAGTGAAAAGAGTATTGATTTGTATTGTAAAATTGTATCGGAAGTTTCTTTCTCCTTTGAAATCTAAGGGAACGTGTATATATACACCTACCTGTTCTCAGTATGCAATAGAAGCCTTAGAGAAGCATGGAGCAATAAAGGGAAGTTTGTTGATTATTTGGAGAATATTGCGATGTAATCCATTTGCAAAGGGTGGCTATGATCCGGTTCCGTAAATATGGTTCAACCCAAGGAGGATTTAGAAGTGTTCGATTTTTATTTGACACAGTATGGTGGTAGCATTTTAGGACCAATTGCAAAGATTTTGGGTGCAATCCTAAATGCTATTTATAATTTTTTAAGTAACTTTGGAATTGAAAATGCAGCAGTAAGTATTGTTATTTTTACCTTTATTGTAAATCTCTTAATGCTGCCAATGACAATAAAGCAGCAAAAGTTTTCAAAAATGTCATCTGTGATTCAGCCGGAGCTTAAGGCTATTACAGACAAATACAAAGGAAAGAAAGACGAAGCTTCTGTTTTGAAACAACAAGAAGAAACAAGAGCTTTGTATGAAAAATATGGGACAAGTCCAGCTGGTGGATGTTTGCCGATGCTTATCACTTTTTTGGTGTTTATGGCATTGTATCGAGTAATTTATGCAATACCAGCTTATGTGGATCAAATTTACGTAATTTATGAATCTGTTGCAAAATTAGTTACAGAGAATACAGAGGCTTTGAAGTACCTTGCTGATAATGCCACAAGTTTGGGAGTATCAACATCAGGTTGGGGCGAGAACTTGACAGAGGCAATGCTTGAAAATCAGAATTATATTATTGATATATTAAACAAGTTTGGCAGTACACATTGGGATACATTCTCAAGCTTCTTTAGTGGCGCACAAGCAACAGAGGTTGTTGGTGTTGCCGATAAAATTAAGGATATAAATGGTGTATTCGGTGGTCTTAATATTTCAGAGACTCCGGTAACAAAACTTTTCCCAGGTATTATTATTCCAATCTTATCTGTAATTTTACAATTTATGCAAACACGTTTAATGCCTAATAATGCAAATCCGGATCCAGATAATCCAATGGCACAATCTTTGAAATCAATGAATGTTACTATGCCGATTATATCAGGAGTTTTCTGTTTATTCTTTCCAATTGGTTCTGGTTTATACTTAATAGCAGGTAATGTATTCCGTATTATCCAGCAGTTCTTTGTTAACAAATATATGGATACACTTAATGTGGACGAAATGGTAGAAAAGAATCAGGCAAAAGCCAAAGCAAAGCGGGAACGCCTTGGTTTAGAGGTTTCTGACGGAAGTATAAAGAATGTTGCAAATAATAAATCTGTAAAAAGCCTTGGAGATTTAAAAACAGATAAGAATAAAGAAAAAGATACCGATAATATAAGTGGGAAGTATAAAAAAGGAAGTATAGCGTCCATTGCACATATGATGGAACAAGTTGATGAAAAAAATAAGGGGGACAAGTAGAATGGAGTGGATTGAATTCACAGCCAAGACAGTTGAAGAAGCTTTAGATAAAGCACTGCAAGAATTTGAAACAACTAGTGATAAGGTGGAGTATGAAGTCTTAGAAAGAGAAAGCAATGGTTTGTTAGGATTTTTTAGTAAACCAGCTAAGATTCGTGTTAAAAAGATTGGAACATTGAAAGATGTTGCAGAGAACTTCTTGAATAAAGTGTGTAAGAATATGGATATTGAAGCAAAATTTGAAATTACATGCGACGATGAAGAAGGAAGAATGGACATTAATATTCTTGGAAACGATATGGGATTAATTATTGGTAAAAGAGGACAGACTTTAGATGCCCTACAATACTTAACCAGTTTAGTAGTGAATAAAGAGAGTGAAAGCTACTATAAGGTTAAGCTTGATACAGAGAACTATCGTTCAAGAAGAAGAGAAACTTTGGAGAATTTAGCAAAGAGTATTTCTGTTAAGGTGAAGAAGACAAGAAAAGCTGTAACGCTTGAGGCAATGAATCCTTATGAAAGAAGAATTATTCATTCTGCTCTTCAGAATGATAAAGCAGTGGAAACTTATAGTGAAGGTGAGGAACCAAACCGTAAGGTTGTAGTTGCACCAAAGAAGGGTTATAGAGATTATAACAAATCTGGTGGTTATAAGAAATATAATAATAAAAATTATAATAGTAACCGTGGTGGTTATAGTTATAATTCTTACGAAAAGAAAGAACAAGTTGCCACTATGGAGGAATAAGAGTAACGGTGAACCATCGGTTGAATTGTTACCAATAAAAGTTGTAACTTGTAGAACATTTAGATGATATATGAGTTATATCAAATAATGAAGTTCTGAAAAGGGGTTTTGTTTGAACCCCTTTTCGTTTTATAAGAAAGGAATATAATATGATAACAGACACTATTGCCGCAATAGCTACTGGAATGAGTAATGCAGGAATTAGCATTGTCCGTATCAGTGGAGAAGATGCTTTTTCTATTATAGATAAAATATATCGTTCTAAAAATGGTAATAAAATCTTATCTCATCAAGAGAGTCATACCATACATTATGGTTATATTTATGATGATTCAAAGCTTGTTGATGAAGTTCTTGTGGTAATTATGAGAGCGCCAAATACTTATACAAGGGAAGATGTAATAGAGATAAATTGTCATGGTGGTGTTGTTGTTACAAAGAAAGTTTTGGAAACGGTTGTAAAATATGGAGCGCGAGTTGCGGCTCCGGGGGAATTTACAAAACGAGCATTTTTAAACGGAAGAATTGACTTATCTCAGGCAGAGGCAGTAATTGATGTAATTCATGCAAAAAACCAATATGCATTACAAACCTCATTGAATCAGTTAAGAGGAAATATACAAGAAAAAATTAGTCTAATCAGAGATAGTATTTTGCATGATGTAGCATTTATAGAGGCAGCATTAGATGATCCGGAGCATATAGAATTGGACGGGTTTTCTGATAGTTTATTAGAGAAAGTAGAACAAAATCTGGAGAAGTTAAATAAATTATATGAGTCTGCCGATAATGGAAGATTGATGAAAGAAGGAATTAATACTGTCATTCTTGGAAAACCAAACGCAGGAAAATCTTCCCTATTAAATGTTTTGTTAAGAGAGGATAGAGCTATTGTTACTGATGTGGAGGGGACTACGAGAGATACATTGGAAGAGACTATAATTCTAGATGGTATCGTTCTTAATATTATGGACACAGCGGGAATAAGAAAGACGCAGGATGTGGTAGAGCAGATTGGTGTAGAAAAAGCGAGAAGCTCTGCCAAGCAGGCGGATTTAATTTTATATGTGGTGGACTCCTCAAGAGAGTTAGATGAGAATGATTTTACAGTAATGGATTTTATTAAAGATAGAAAAACTATAATTTTACGTAACAAAATTGATTTGGAAGAAAAGACTTCGAAAAATGATGTGGTTAATCATATGAAACAGTATACCTCAGGTGAAGTTTTTGTAGTGGATATTTCTGCAAAGAGCAAAGAAGGAATAGAAGAATTAGAGAATATATTGAAAAATATGTTTTATGAGGGTAAAATTCAATTTAATGATGAAGTCTATATTACAAATGTACGTCATAAAACAGCGATTTTGGAAGGTATAGAAAGCTTGCGTCAGGTAAAGGAAAGTATTTTAAATGGTATGCCAGAGGATTTCTATTCTATTGATTTAATGAATGCTTATAGTGTATTAGGGCAGATTATTGGGGAGACAGTGGAAGAGGATCTGGTAGATAAAATTTTCTCAGAATTTTGTATGGGAAAATAACTAACAGTAGTAAAAATATTACAGTGATTTTGTAGAAAAGAGGAAGATTATGTCTTATGTATATGAATCTTATGATGTATGTATAATAGGAGCAGGGCACGCAGGATGTGAAGCTGCATTAGCAGCAGCTAGATTAGGATTACAAACTATTATGTTTACAGTGAGTATGGATAGTATTGCTTTAATGCCATGTAATCCTAATATAGGAGGAAGCTCTAAGGGACATTTGGTAAGAGAGATAGATGCATTAGGTGGAGAAATGGGAAAGAATATTGATAAGACCTATATTCAATCCAAAATGCTAAATAAGTCAAAAGGTCCTGCGGTATATTCTTTACGTGCCCAGGCAGATAAACAGGATTACACAACACAAATGCGTAAGGTAGTTGAAAACACTGATAATTTAACAGTAAAACAGGGAGAAATTACAAAAATATTAGTGGAAGATGGAAAGGTAACGGGAGTGCAGACCTTTTCAGATGCAATTTATCCTTGTAAGGCAGTGGTTCTTTGTACAGGTGTTTACCTAAAAGCACGTTGTGTGTATGGTGATGTAAGTAACTATACCGGACCAAATGGTCTTTCTGCAGCAAACTATTTGTCAGATTCTCTTAGAGAGCTTGGAATTGAATTGTATCGGTTTAAGACAGGAACACCTGCAAGAATTGATAAAAGATCTATTGATTTTAGTAAGATGACGGAACAATTTGGGGACGAAGAAGTAGTTCCATTTTCCTTTACCAATACATCTGAAGATGTACAAAGGGAACAGGTGTCTTGTTGGCTAACTTATACCAATCAGGAGACACATGAAATAATCCGTAGTAATTTACATCGATCTCCATTGTATTCCGGTAATATTGAAGGAACGGGGCCACGCTATTGTCCGTCCATAGAAGATAAAGTAGTACGATTTGCAGATAAGGAAAGACATCAGGTATTTATTGAACCAGAAGGAAATTATACAAATGAAATGTATATTGGTGGAATGTCTAGTTCACTTCCAGAAGATGTGCAATATAAAATGTATCGTTCCGTTCCAGGATTAGAAAATGCTAAAATTGTAAGAAATGCATATGCAATTGAATATGATTGTATTAATGCTACACAGTTAAAGTCAACATTAGAGTTTAAAAATATAGAAGGCTTATATAGTGGTGGACAGTTCAATGGAAGCTCCGGATATGAAGAGGCGGCAGCACAAGGGTTAGTAGCAGGAATTAATGCAGCATTAAAATTGCTTGGAAGGGAACCATTGATACTGGATCGCTCTCAAGCGTATATTGGTGTATTAATAGATGATTTAGTTACGAAGGAAACCCATGAACCATATCGTATGATGACATCAAGAGCAGAATATCGTTTGTTGCTTCGCCAGGATAATGCAGATATGCGATTGACAGAGATAGGGTATAAGATTGGGCTTATAGATCAGGAGAGATATGATAAGTTCCTAGAAAAGAAACGTTTGATTAAAGAGGAAATAGATCGTGTAGAGAAAACAACTGTGGGAGGCAATGCAAAAGTCAATGCAGTGTTAGAAGCAAATGGCAGTACACCATTAAATTCAGGAGCTACGCTTGCAGAGCTTATTCGCAGACCAGAAATCACTTATGAACTACTTGAAGAGATTGACGTAAATAGAAATCCATTACCAAAGGATGTCATTGAGCAGGTTAATATTAATCTAAAGTATGAAGGTTATATAAAAAGGCAAATAAAACAGGTAGAACATTTTAAAAAGCTTGAAAATAAAAGAATTCCGGTTAATATTGATTATAATCAGGTTTACAGTCTTCGTTTGGAAGCAAAGCAAAAGCTGGAGGCAATTCGTCCTGAATCAGTGGGACAGGCATCACGTATTTCAGGTGTTTCCCCAGCAGATATATCTGTATTATTAGTTTATTTAGAGAGTAAATAGGAGGCGTACAATGTATAATTTAGAAGCCTTTTATCAGGGATTAGAGGAACTGGAAATTGTTCTAAAGGAAGAACAGATACAACAGTTTATACAGTATTATGAATTGTTAGTTGAAAAAAATAAAGTTATGAATTTGACAGGAATTACGGAGTGGGAAGAGGTAGTGCAGAAGCATTTTATTGATAGCTTGGCACTGATAAAAGTGGTAAATCTGTCTGAGCATAAGAAGATACTGGATATGGGAACCGGAGCAGGATTCCCTGGAATTCCTTTGAAGATAGCATTTCCACAGTTGGAAATGGTGTTGTTGGATTCCTTGAATAAAAGAATTAAATTTTTACAAGAAGTTATAGAAACAGTAGGGTTAACCGGAATAGAGGCACATCACGGACGTGCAGAGGACTTTGC
Organism: Lachnospiraceae bacterium; assembly: GCA_017399885.1. Lineage (GTDB taxonomy): Bacteria > Bacillota > Clostridia > Lachnospirales > Lachnospiraceae > CAG-411. Next base: position 2,052 of record JAFQAU010000136.1, on the reverse strand, counting down.
AAAAAATGAAATATATAGAGAACAGTTTGATTTTGTAGTGTCAAGAGCTGTGGCAAATCTTTCTACTTTGTCAGAATATTGTATCCCGTTTGTAAAGATAGGTGGAAAATTTATCTCTTATAAATCAGGGGAAATTGAAGAGGAATTAAATGGTGCCAAAAGGGCAATTTCCGTATTAGGTGGAAAGGTGGAAAAGGTTCAGGAATTTTCCTTGCCAAATTCAGATGTTGCACGTAGCTTTGTTGTTATAGGGAAAGAGGAATTAACCAAAAAGAAATATCCAAGAATGGGTGGAAAACCAGCCAAAGAACCCATAAAATAAGAAAACTCCCATGTTGTCCTGTATGGCACGCTTATAAATCTATTTAGCATGGGAGCTTTATAAGTCACATTTAGGGATTGCTCAGTTGGTGAGCAATCCCTAAATGAAATTACCGGAATAGGTAGAAAATAGACTACTTTATATATTTTATAAATAGATCAGGTCTCTCTAAATGTGGAAATAGTGCGGTGTTTGGAATTGTATGGATTTTTGTATTAGGATTTAGGGAGATTGCATAATCCCACATATCTGTTACATAAGCCATAGAATCTCCAAAAATAATGGTTATTGGCATATTGATACAGCTAAACGCTGCATTTACATTGCATCCTAAATAATGTCCTTGTTTGCTTGCAAATAAATATTTTCCAGAATTTCCACTTAGGTGTGCCGCTTCATAGTAGTAGTTAGTGTATTTTTTTATTTTACTGTTTGTAGAGAAAAAATACTCTATGTGGAAATCTTTCAAAATTGATCCTCTTAATGTGGATAAGTTATAAATAAATGATCCTACAATTGGGGTATTGCATATATCTTTTACAAACTTATCAAAACGTGATGGAAAGCATTTGGCATCATCAAAATAAGTTGGATTGATCAAGGTAATCTTTGTACAGGTCTCAGGGTGCATATGTGCACTCATAATTAATAATGGTGAAGAATCAGCTGTAGCAATACAATAAGCAGGTTCACCAATGATTTCTTTAATAAAATCAGTAATTAATTGTACATATAAGTAGCTAGTGTATGTAATATTAGGTTTGTCCGAGCGACCACAGCCTAATAAATCAATTGTGTAAACACTGTATTTCTTAGAAAAATCCTTTACCACTTCATTCCATTCATAACTAGAGCTAGAACAATGTAAGTCGTGAATAAGGAGAAGAGGAGAACCTTCTCCAGATTTGGTATAGTAGATTTTTCCACTTTTATGAGAATAGTAATGACCATTTTGGTTATATAATTTTTCTTTGTAGGTTGCAAAAAAGAAAATCAATTTGTTGCATAAATGTAGTAGGGACAATATAAAACCTATGCCCAGCAAGTATTCCAGTAAAGTTTTCTTTTTATTTTTCATAGTAAAGTCCTCCATTTTATAATGATTAAAGTTATTGATATAAAAATGTATGTCCTATAATTTAAGGTAAAATATAGTAGTAGTTCCACCAATGCTAAAAAGCGTTATAACATGTTAGTATACTAGTCATGCTAGTAGTGGTACAGGAAAAATGGTAAATAAACCAATTTTAATAAGTGGATTTGTATAAATTATTATAACAATTTTATACTACTTTTTCTACCATTGTAATAGTTTAACCTAACTGCTCTGTTAGCTTACGTTACTGTTCACTGGCAAGCATGATATTAGCTGTCAAGCTATGCTCCGAAAGTCGAAATCGTTACTGGCACAGCTGTAATCAGTAACATCTTTACTTATGGTTCATTGTTCAGTTCTGAAAGGTAAAAATAATTCGCACTAAATGTAGTTAATACAAGCCATTTTCCCTGCGATAAGGTAAAATAAAAGAAAAACTTTATCGCAGAGGTGTACAAATGAGCAGAGAACAGGAACGAATCAGAAAAAAATTGGAAAATAATCCGATTGTTGAGTGTAATAAAATCCAGAAAAAGTATTGTCCGGAACTATTTTCTATGTTTGGAGAAGTGGCAGACCCACGTCATCAGAGTTATATAAAATATTCATCAAGAACAATGCTTGGGACATTGTA
>JAFQAU010000135.1 GCA_017399885.1 Lachnospiraceae bacterium | reverse complement strand
CTCACAAAATTGGGCAAAAATCTCCTATCGTCTGCTTGTGTTTGTCTGGCACGGACACCATCTGCAAATTGTTATCTTATTGTTGTGCAATTTGACAAGTGCAATTTAGGTTATGTGCTTTTGACACCCTAATCTTTATAGGAAAGTTCGTCCTATAAAGAAAAAAATGCTCTGATTTTCTAATAAATTTTATGTAAAATACCGATATATTCTATAGAATTTTGTTGTTTTGTTCCGTATAATCAGATATAGAAAAGGTTATTGGCTATATCTAAGTGGGATATAATGAATAACATCTAAGGAGAGTAATAGGGGAAGTGATGCCAATGGAAGCCCAGAGAACCATACGGGAGGAGTTAGAGCAACTAGAACACCAGCAATTGCGAGAATATGCTTCATTTAGCGATAAGACAAGGGGAAGAGATCGTCTGGAGGAAAAATGCATTTTTAGAACAGAGTATCAAAGGGATAGAGATAGAATTTTGCATTGTAAGGCATTTCGACGCCTAAAGCATAAAACACAAGTATTTTTGGCTCCAGAGGGAGACCATTATAGAACACGCCTAACTCATACCTTAGAAGTAGCACAGATAGCCAGGACCATTGCTAAGGCATTGTATCTTAATGAAGATCTAACAGAGGCTATCGCTTTGGGGCATGACCTTGGACATACTCCGTTTGGGCATGCAGGAGAGAGGGCACTAAATCAAATATGTCCCATGGGTTTTGCACATCATTTACAAAGTGTTCGAGTGGTTGATCTATTAGAAAGAGATGGGCAGGGACTTAATTTAACCATGGAAGTAAGGGATGGAATAAGGAATCATCAGCTTGCAGGAAATCCATCCACGCTAGAGGGCTGTATTGTGCGCTTCTCAGACAAGATTGCCTATACAAATCATGATATTGAAGATGCAGTAAGTGCCGGAATTATAAAAGAAAGGGACATTCCAAATGCCTATAGTAAGGTATTGGGATTGACAAAAGGGGAAAGACTAGATACATTGGTATATGATATTGTTTGTCAAAGCAGAGGGAAGAATCATATTCAAATATCCCAAGGGGTGTCAGAAGCCTTATATGGTTTGCGAGATTATCTGTTTAAAAAGGTATATACCAATAAGAGAGCAAAGAGTCAGGAACGAAAAGCAGAAGAATTGGTACAGCACCTATATCTTTATTGTCTGAAACATATTGGTGTTTTACCTGTAGAGTATCAGTCCTTAATAGAGGATAAGAAGGAACCAAGGGAACGGGTAGTGTGTGATTACGTGGCAGGTATGACGGATAATTATGCTATAAAGAAATATTCAGAATGGTTTATACCAAATGTATGGAAGTAAGGAGAAGAATAGTACTATGTTTTATCCCGATGAGATAGTAGAAGAAGTAAGACAGCGAAATGATATAATAGATGTGATATCTGGTTATGTAAAGTTAAAAAAAAGCGGATCCAATCACATGGGCTTGTGTCCATTTCATAATGAAAAGTCACCATCTTTTTCTGTTAGTCAGAATAAACAAATGTATCATTGTTTTGGCTGTGGAGTAGGTGGTAATGTATTTACATTTATAATGGAATATGAAAACTTTACTTTTGTAGAAGCATTAAAACATCTGGCAGATCGTGCCGGTATAAGATTGCCGGAATGGGAGAGTAGTCCTGAGGCTAGAAAACAAGCGGATAAAAGAAATATCTTGTTAGAAATACATAAAGAAGCAGCAAAATACTTTTTTTATCAGTTAAAATCTCCCCAGGGAAAGACGGCATTGGAGTATTTGTGTGAGAGGGGCTTGTCTGAGAAAACCATTGGAAAATTTGGATTAGGGTATTCCAATAAGTATAGCAATGATTTATACCAATATTTAAAAGAAAAGGGATATGAAGATAGTATTTTAAAGGAGTCTGGTTTGGTTACCATAGATGAGGCAAAAGGTGTATATGATAAGTTTTGGAATCGGGTAATGTTTCCTATTATGGATGTAAATAATAAGGTGATTGGTTTTGGTGGAAGAGTAATGGGGGATGGGAAACCAAAGTATCTCAATTCACCTGAGACAAAGATTTTCGATAAAAGTAGAAATTTATATGGGATGAATATAGCGAGAACCTCTAGAAGTAAATATATGATTGTTTGTGAGGGATATATGGATGTGATTGCTATGCATCAGGCGGGATTTACCAATGCAGTTGCGTCCTTGGGAACTGCATTCACAGGGTTACAGGCTGGTTTAATCAAACGGTATGTGGATGAGGTTTTATTGATTTATGATAGCGATGGTGCAGGTGTGAAGGCGGCACTTCGTGCCATACCTATCTTAAAGGAAGCTGGTTTGGTTGCAAAGGTAGTCCGTCTTGCACCTTATAAGGATCCAGATGAGTTTATCAAAGCTATGGGGATAGAGGCTTTTTCACAGAGATTAGAAGAAGCCATGAATAGCTTTTATTTTGAGATTGAAATATTAGAAAAGGATTATGACCTACAGGATCCTGAGCAAAAAACCAAGTTCTATAATGAAATGGCTAAGAAATTGCTAGTATTTACAGAGGAATTGGAACGAAATAATTATATAGAGGCAATGGCTAGAAAATATAGAATTGCTTACGAGGATTTAAGAAAGCTTGTGAATAAATATGGGGCCACAATGATAACAATGCCGCAAAAAAGCATTGTGGATAAGAAAGAATTTAGAAAAAAGAAAGAAGAGGGGATAAAGCAGTCTCAAAAAATTTTGTTAACCTGGTTAATTGAGGATACTTCCCTTTTTGATAAATTAAATGGGATTTTATCACCGGATGACTTTAGAGAAGAGTTATATCATAAAGTAGCAAAGCTGCTATTTGAACAATATGAGCAGGATAAAAGCGTAAATCCAGCTAAAATTATAAACTATTTTACCGACAAAGAGGAACAAAATGAAGCGGCTTCCTTATTTAACACAGTGTTACAGGAAACGCTTACCTTACAGGAAAGGGAGAAAGCTTTAAATGAAACAGTTTTTCGTATAAAAAAAGAAAGCTTAGATTATCAAAATAGGCATGCCACAGATATAGCACAGCTACAGAGCATAATGGAACAGCAGGCACAATTGCAAAGATTGCATATTTCCTTGGAAGATGGAGCATGATAATAATGCTCATATTATCATAAATAAAATTTGGGAGACAGCGAGAAGAGGGAAAGGTGGTTATACAATGGAGGAAGCAAAAGTAAATTTTCAAGAGAAATTGAAAGAATTGATCGGTATAGCGAAAGAGAAAAAGAATACGTTAGAGAGCCGGGAGATTATTGAATTTTTTAAAGATATGGAATTGGATAATTCAAAATTAGAGAAGATATATCTTTACTTGGAAAGACAAGGTGTTGATGTACTTCGTTACACAGAAGAGAAGGAAGTAGATGAATTATTAATTGAACCGGATGATGCGGATTTGGTGGAAGAGGAAGAGGAAGATATAGAGAATATTGATTTATCTGTGCCAGATAACATTGGTGTTGACGATCCTGTTCGAATGTATTTAAAAGAGATAGGAAAAGTACCACTTCTTACCATGGAAGAGGAGATTGCACTTGCAAAAAGAATGGATGAAGGGGATGAAGAGGCAAAGAAGCAATTGTCAGAAGCCAACCTGCGATTGGTAGTAAGTATTGCAAAGCGATATGTAGGGAGGGGAATGCATTTCCTAGATTTAATTCAAGAGGGGAATCTTGGATTAATAAAAGCAGTAGAAAAATTTGACTATACAAAGGGATACAAGTTTAGTACGTATGCAACATGGTGGATAAGACAGGCAATTACCAGGGCAATTGCAGATCAGGCAAGAACCATACGTATTCCTGTTCATATGGTGGAAACAATTAATCGTTTGATACGTTCCCAGAGACAGTTGGTTCAGGACTTAGGAAGAGAGCCATCCTTAGAAGAATTGTCAGAGTACATGCAGATGCCATTGGAAAAGGTAAGAGAAATTCAAAAAATTTCTCAAGAGCCTGTATCATTAGAAACACCTATAGGG
>JAFQAU010000134.1 GCA_017399885.1 Lachnospiraceae bacterium | reverse complement strand
TTATAATACAATGTCCCAAGCATTGTTCTTGATGAATATTTTATATAACTCTGATGACGTGGGTCTGCCACTTCTCCAAACATAGAAAATAGTTCCGGACAATACTTTTTCTGGATTTTATTACACTCAACAATCGGATTGTTTTCTAATTTTTTTCTGATTCGTTCCTGTTCTCTGCTCATTTGTATTCCTCCGCGATAAAGTTTTTCTTTTATTTTACCTTATCGCAGGGAAAATGGCTTGTATTAACTACATTTAGTGCGAATTATTTTTACCTTTCAGAACTGAATATTGTTAATATTTTTTCTTTTGCCTGCTGTGACAGAATTAGGATACATGCTGTCTTCATCAATAATCCAGTGGTCGTGGTCATCAGGGTCTTTCTTGTACTCGTAGAGTGCAGTGATTTTGTTAATTTCCGGTTGTTTTGTTTTCATAAGATTCTCATTTCAAAGCAAATAACCAGCTTATCTGTGGTTACATTGTACCACGGATAAACTGGCTTGTGTAAAAATTATTATTGCTTCACTAATAGGGGAAATCCGAAAGAAAATCGCAACTGTTTTTATAATTATTATACAATTTTAATACCCCCATATTCGGGGGGATTTAGGATAGATCTGATATAAGGATGGAACCACTTAATAAATTTGAGTAGTACAAAAAACAAAGACTCTCTTACCAGTTAATTGCTTCGGGTTAAGAGGCTTGTCACATTTCTTTACGTCAATAAATGTTCCCCATGGTTCATCATGCCCCGTAAAACGTTTCATAAAACATGCATAGCAATATTTACATCCATGAGGACATCCGACGTAGGGATTTATAACATAGTCACTGGCAGGAAGATTTGACTTTGTTATATAGCTTTTTGTTTCTATAGTGGAGATTTTCATCTGATTATCCTTTCTAACATCAGTACTGTTGAATAACTAGCTATTTCTGAGCTTTTGACAAACTTTATCGTTTCATAACTGCCCAAACCATGCCTCAAGTGGACTGGCACGCAGCGCATTACACTATACGCAGCTTTTACAATTTATTTAGATGTAATCACCGCATTTTCTCCAATTCCTTTCTTTCTTAACAGTTTTTTGTAAGATTTTTTCTTCCTGGTTGGAACTTTGATGGTTACATTTTTATGAATACCAGAGAAAGCCTTCCCCCCACAGTTTTTTTCGGTAAGTAATCTACTCTTTATAGTAATCTTCTTTAACTTTTTACAGCCATAAAAAGCTTTTTTCCCAATTGTTTTTACGTTTCTTCCGATTATCAGCTGAGTCAACCTTTTATTGTTTTTCCAAGCATTCGGTGCCACAGAAACCACTTTATAGGTAACTTTTTCATAGGTAACATGAGCAGGTATCACAGCTTTTTTTGCATTATTCTGTGTTCCTTTTACGTATTCTACTGTTTTGTTCTTTTTCACCCGATATACCGCCTTAGACACAGGATCTGTAAACTGTAGTTTCTTTTCCTGTTCTATGTTTTCCTTCTTATCTTCTATATTAGAATCACTTTCCAAATCTTCTTCTTTCTCCTCTTCAACCTGAAAAAGTTTCTTTATTTCACTGGTTTTATCGGCAGTAGCAGCTCCCTGCAGAATCCTTTCATCCACCTCAATCTGTTGAAAGGCAGAATTTACATCCTTTCGGTACTCTGCAACAAAATCATCTTTTTCCAGAACCGTATAGGTATCTCTAAAAATAGTTGCATCTTTCTCCATCATATAAGTATTATAATCCGAGCGGATCACATCCTTTTCTTGAAAGAAGATGTTTGTCTTGTTGGTTTGCTCGATAAAATATAATCTACGCGGATGATATACAATATTGTGATGGAAATAAATATCCGTATCCTCTATGCCATATCCCCAAAATAGAATATGTGCCACAACATATTTGTCCGGACGAGCCTCATAGCCCCATCCACGACCCACATTCACAGAAATGTTATTCGTAAATTCATAACCACGCACACCTGTTGCCGAGCCATTTTCCCATATTTCGGAATCCTGAGAGTTACTGACAAACACGTTTCCCTTTACCAACACATTATCTCCAGAGCCTGCAGTCCCCTGTATGGTAAATCCCACATCATAAACATTTCTTATGACATTATTTTTCACAGTAATATCCACCGCATCTGTGCCATAAAATTCAATTCCATTTCCATACCTTGTAGTTTCCTTCAGATAACTTCCTCCAATATCTTGAATACAATTGTAGGAAATTTCCACATGTTCTGTTCTGCTATCAGGACCTACCATACCATGGGCACCCGTACCGGAAAGCATTATATTCTTTACCTTTAGATTGGAATGCAAGATAAGTAAATTTGTTTTCGTGGCTAATTTCAATGCTCCCATCTTGATGTATGGATTCTCCTCACATTTTAGATATAAATATGTGCCATCACAATAGAAATCGCCTTCCTGCTTCATTGCCTGCATATAGGACTTCTTTTCCGCATATTTTATTCCCTTTGCATCCTCTAAAAATCCAATATTAGTGCTGTTGTTATCGGTTGCCATAAGCCCCGAAAAATACTGGGTATCTCTTAG
>JAFQAU010000133.1 GCA_017399885.1 Lachnospiraceae bacterium | reverse complement strand
CATCTGCAAATTGTTATCTTATTGTTGTGCAATTTAGGTTATGTGCTTTTGACACCCTAACCTTTATAGGAAAGTTCGTCCTATAAAGCAAAAACACGACCCGGGGATGTGCACAGTAGCCACTGTTATTCTATTTTTAATAAAAATTTAAAATAATGCTTGCAATATGAAAAAGAATAGTATATAATAGATGATGTCGCTGATAAGCGAAGAAAATGATGGGATATCGCCAAACGGTAAGGCACTGGATTCTGATTCCAGCATTTGGGGGTTCGATTCCCTCTATCCCAGTTATTTAAAGGACCACTACTGTGTAGTGGTCTTTTTGTTTTATAGGAAAGTTCGTTCTACAAAGCAAAAAAGACCCGAGGATGTGCACACATATATTTTACTTAACCAGGTACGAGTTTTAATAAAATAGCGTACAGAGTACATGCGTAAGGGTTATTGTTGCAAAAGGCATGCAATATTCCTTACGCATCTGGCACGCAAAGTGATTGTCCCTACTTGGATGGTTACATCATGATGCCTTTATAAAGGATTTGAATTGCTTTCTCTAAATTCTCCTCAGGGACAAAAGAATAATTCATAACAAAATTGTGCGCAGCATCCTCTGGTGAATTCTGATAATATTGTGACAAAGAGGATAATTTTATGCCGGAGCGTTCCATTTTTTGCAGAAATTCTTTGTCGGAGAGTTCTGTTTTTATTTTCAATAAAAAATGAAGACCGGCGTTTTCTTCTGAAATCGTTACGTAATCAGCTAGAGGGCTATTTTTTATTGTGTATAAAAGTTTATCTCTTTTGCTGTGATAGTAGTTGCGCATACGGTTAATATGTTTTTCGAAGTATCCTTCGTTGATAAACCGTGCCAGTATGTATTGTTCAAGATTTGAAACAGTACAAGAATAAAAGTATAATGTAGAATAAAATTTATCCACCAAATGTTTGGGAAGTACCATGTAACTGATACGAACAGTGGATGCTAATGTTTTGGTAAAGGTGTTAATGTAGATAACTTTTTCCTGTACATCAATACTCTGTAAAGTAGGTATTGGTTGACCGCTTAGCCTGAATTCGCTGTCATATTCATCTTCTATAATATATCTGGATTCTGATTTGGATGCCCATCCTAGTAATTCATATCTTCGACTGATAGGCATGATTGTTCCGGTAGGAAAATGGTGAGAAGGAGAAATGTGAACAATATCAATATTATTTTCTTCTAACTCTGTAATCCTTACACCAGAGGAATCTATTGAGACAAAATTGCAGGGGACACAATGGCTTTTGTAAATTTGTGAAATTTTATGATATCCCGGGTCTTCTACAGCGTATTTCTTTTTAAATCCCAGCAATTGAATAATTAATCCATATAAGTATTCGGTTCCGGCACCTATAATAATCTGTTTCGGAGATACCGTCATATTGCGAAAATCCTTTAAGTGTTTTGCAATTGCCTCGCGAAGAGGGAAAATACCACCACTTGGGGGATTGGTCATAAGATCTGGTTGATTTTGTGTTAAAATTTCCCTAACAAGTTTTGCCCATATAGAAAAAGGAAAATGTTCAGATTGTGTTTGATTACTGGTAAAGTCAGCGAAATAGTTTGATTTTCCAGAAGAAATCTGTATATTTTCTGTAGAGATCATGGATTCTTTTTTTGTGTCTATAGTAGTAATATCCGTCACAAAATATCCCTTTTTTGGAATAGAATATACATAACCTTCTGCAATAAGCTGGGCATAGGCATTTTCAATAGTAATAATGCTTATGTTCAGATTTTTTGAAAGGCTACGTTTGGAAGGAAGTTTTTCACCGGGATGTAAAGTTCCTTTAAGAATGTCTTTTTTTATACATTTATATAAGTGGGTATATAGAAAATCTGACCCTATATTTGAAAAAGAATAGGTTATCATAGTAAAATTTGCCTCCAATCTGACCTTTCTGAATATATTTAAATTGAATATTTTAATATGGTCAGTAATTATTATAATGAAATGTATAAAAAAAACAATACAGGAGGAAAAAATTATGTCAGAAAATAAGTGTAGATACAAATTAAATAAAGAGTTGGCACAGATGTTAAAGGGTGGAGTTATTATGGATGTTACTACACCAGAACAGGCAAAAATTGCAGAGGCAGCAGGAGCTTGTGCTGTTATGGCGTTGGAACGTATACCGGCAGATATTAGAGCAGCAGGTGGGGTATCCCGTATGAGTGATCCTAAAATGATAAAAGGAATTCAAGAGGCAGTGTCGATTCCGGTTATGGCAAAGTGTAGAATTGGACACTTTGTGGAGGCGCAGGTTTTAGAGGCAATAGACATTGATTATATAGATGAAAGTGAAGTGCTTTCACCGGCAGATGATGTATATCATATTGATAAAACTAAGTTCAAGGTTCCATTTGTTTGTGGAGCGAAAGACTTAGGAGAAGCTTTGCGACGTATTAATGAAGGCGCATCTATGATTCGTACAAAGGGAGAACCTGGGACAGGGGATATTGTGCAGGCAGTTACACATATGAGAATGATGAATAGTGAAATCGCTAAAATTACAGCTATGCGTGAGGATGAGTTATTTCAGGAAGCAAAGGTGCTACAAGTACCTTATGAACTGGTTTTAGAAGTACATAAAAGTGGAAAACTTCCGGTTGTAAATTTTGCAGCTGGTGGAGTAGCCACACCAGCAGATGCGGCTCTTATGATGCAATTAGGTGCAGAAGGTGTTTTTGTTGGTTCGGGTATTTTTAAATCAGGGGATCCAAAAAAGAGAGCAGAGGCAATTGTAAAAGCTGTTACAAATTACACGGATGCAAGTCTTATTGCGTCTTTATCTGAAGACCTTGGAGAGGCTATGGTCGGAATTAATCAGCAAGAGATTGCCCTTTTGATGGCAGAAAGAGGAAAATAGAATGGTTATTGGAGTTTTAGCAGTACAGGGAGCCTTTGTAGAACATGAACAAATGCTTGAAAAATTAAAGATTCCTTATGTGGAGCTACGAAAAAAAGAGGATCTGTTGAAAAAATATGATGGTTTGATTTTACCAGGTGGTGAAAGCACGGTACAGGGAAAGTTATTAAAAGAATTGGACATGTTTGAGAAATTACAAAAACAAATACAAGATGGAATGCCAGTATTTGCTACATGTGCAGGTTTGATTCTTTTGGCAGAAAAGATAGAAAATGATGATAGACAGTATTTTAAAACACTATCTGTTACTGTAAAAAGAAATGCTTATGGAAGACAATTAGGAAGCTTTTTTACAGAACAGGAATTTAAGGGAGTTGGTGTTGTGCCGATGACTTTTATTCGTGCTCCGTACATAGAAAGTGTGAAAGAAGGAGTAGAGATTTTGGCAAAGGAAAATGGGCATATTATAGCAGTACGGGAAAAAAATCAGATTGCTGTATCTTTTCATCCGGAATTGGATAAAGATGAAAGAATACATAAATTTTTTATTGAAATGGTAGAAGTAAGTAAAAAATTATAAAAGGTTTTTTGTATAATCTTGGTTAAATTCTAACGTATAATTCCATCGCTTTTCCACATACTAACTTTACAACCATTTATAAGAAAAAGGAGTTAGTATATATGAAAGCAACAGGTATTGTAAGAAGAATTGATGAACTTGGAAGAGTAGTAATTCCAAAAGAAATTCGTAGAACTCTAAGAATAAGAGAAGGAGATCCTTTGGAGATATTTACAGATCGAAAAGGGGAAGTTATATTGAAAAAATATTCTCCAATAGGTGAATTATCCGCATTTGCAAAACAGTATGCAGAAGCGTTGGCACAAACTACAGGAAATGGTGTGTGTATTGTGGATAAAGATCAAATTATTGCTGTAGCAGGTGGAATTAAGAAAGATTATAATGGGCAGCCCATTACACCAAAGCTGGAAGAGTCCATTGAAGAGAGAAAATTGGTGGTTTTAGATAAAAGAAGCAAGGACTTTTTTTTGGTTTCACATCAGATGGAGGGATATGAACAAGAGGTTATTGCACCTATTATTTGCCAAGGAGATGCAATTGGTGCTGTTGTAATTTTGAAATTGAATCTTGAACAGGAAAATACAGAGGTAGATGAGAAATTAGCATCTGCTGCAGCTAATTTTCTAGGAAAACAAATGGAACAATAATGTGCTTTTAAAAATATCAATTGGCAAAATCACATAAAAAAGGGTTAAAAACTTGTGGAAATCGCGAATTTATTGGACATTTTGGCAAGAAATGTAGAAATTTCCTTGACAAATGAGACAGATAAGTTTATAAATAGATTTGTATTTGTTTTGTGCCCTTTTTAGGGAAAGAGGAGAGTTCTTAAAGGGGATAGAATTAAAATACAGGAATGGAGAATGAAAGGTTTTCCATGTTTTCAAAGCAAAGGCTTTGGAAAGAAATAAAAGAAGAGGAATACAGTTATTCCCAATAGAAAATTTACAATATTTTAGAGGAGGAGTAAATCCATGAACAAAGCAGAATTAGTTGCAGCAATTGCAGAAAAGACAGAATTATCTAAGAAGGATTCTGAGAAAGCATTAAAAGCTTTCGTTGACGTAGTAACAGAAGAGTTAATAAAAGGTGAAAAGATTCAGTTAGTAGGATTTGGTACTTTCGAAGTATCTGAAAGAGCAGCTAGAGAAGGAAGAAATCCACAGACAGGAGCAACAATGACGATTCCTGCATCAAAATCTCCTAAGTTCAAAGCTGGTAAAGCTTTAAAGGATGTTATTAATAAATAATTATAGACAATAATGATTGCTCTATTAAGACCGAATTTTAACGCCTATATGTAATGTGATTTTACATAGTTAGCTTAAAAGGTTGGAATTAATAGAGCTTTTTGTTTTTACTTTATAGGAAAATGCCTCCTATAAAGCAGAAAATTTTTGAGCAGGAAGCTTGGGAGTTGCTATGAAAGTGTTCTTAATTGACTGATAAGGTAACAGTTTTAGCTTTTGGCTGAACTATTATCTAATAAGGTTTAGGGAGGAATTATGAGACTGGACAAATTTTTAAAAGTATCTAGATTGATTAAGCGAAGAACTGTTGCAAATGAAGCATGTGATGCTGGGAGAGTAATGGTTAATGGAAAAGTAGCGAAAGCCTCTGTTTCTGTAAAGGCTGGCGACATTATAGAGATTGGATTTGGAAATAAAAATGTAAAGGTAGAGGTATTAGACGTACAGGAAACCGTAAAGAAAGAGGCAGCGAAGGACCTGTTTCAATATTTATAACAGTTTAGCTATGGTTATTTATAAAGTACCGGCATACAGAATAAGAGTAAAATACTGATACATGGCAAAAATGTTATTGTATAATAGACATAAAATTAAAATCTCCTAATATACTATAGAGGACGGAAATGTTTCATGCACTGCGTCGTCAAAGTATGTGGGAGGTTTTTTTATGGAGGAAAATAAATTACAAGGCGGAAAGAATCATAAAGTTGTAATTAATAATAGAAATTTGATTGCGCTAACAGGGATAAATGATGTTATGTCTTTTGATGCTAATGAGATATTGCTGGATACTGTTCAAGGGATTCTGATGATACGGGGGGAGGAATTGCATGTTAATCGTTTGTCCTTAGAGCAGGGCGAGGTTGATATAGATGGAAGGGTGGAAAGCTTTGCATATGCCGAAGAAAATACCTATGGAAAAACTGGAAGTTCCATTTTGAGTCGGTTATTTAAATAGGGAGGGGTTTGGTGGAACAATTATACCAACAGGGAGAATTTTTTCTGGCATCCGTGATAACCGGAATCGGTATTTTATTCGTGTATGATTTTTTTCGTATCCTTCGTTGTGTATGGAAACCGGGAAAATGGAGAATTTTTTTTGAAGATTTTCTTTTCTGGACCGTAAGCGGTGTGGTAGTTTTTTTGGTGGCATATCAAGTGAATCAAGGTAAATTAAGAAGTTTTTGTGTTATAGGATTGGGACTGGGAATGTGGCTTTATCACAATGGTCCTAGTACTTTCTTTGTGTATATTGTAAGTAAATGTATTAAAAAAATAAGAAAGGTAATTAGAACTGTTTTTGGGTATATAGTAAAGCCCTTGCAACAGCTTAAGTAGTCTATGTAATTACTGTGCTGATTCTAAGAGGGTGTATTACAGGAACAGAGTTGTATCATTTTAAATGCTGTGCCGGACAAATCCTTTTATCCTTTTGGAAAAGTTACAAAAACCTTGAAAAAATGCGAGAAAAGAGTTAAAATGAAATTTAAAGAGGGGAATAAAAAGGGGAAGGAGAGAGTTTGTATGAGGGCAAGGAAAAATACCAAAAAAACATTTAATATTAGCGGGATAAAAATAGTTACAGTTATAGTATTGCTAGTTTTTGTTTTTGTAGCATTTGGTGAAATGGATTTAGAGAGACAACTTTCCTCTTATAAGGAAACTTTGGCTGGATATGAAGAACACAAAGCGGAGTTAGAACAGGAAAAAGAAAAGGTGGAGGAATTAAGAGAATATGTGGAAAGTGATGCATATATAGAGGACATGGCTAGAGAAAAGTTTGGGCTGGTTTATGAGAATGAGGTATTGTTTAAAGCAGAAGAAAAATAATCAGCTAAACGATTTCAGTTTCATAGTAAATAATTTTTAAAAATATGTTGACAAACATAAGGGTTGTCAGTATAATATAACTTGTTCGTTTGAAGAACATATGGCGGGATAGCTCAGTTGGCTAGAGCACACGGTTCATACCCGTGGTGTCGCTGGTTCAAATCCAGTTCCCGCTATTTTTTATTTTATGAAAAGTTTCCTTATCTCAGTATTATGAAAGGGCGGACTGTATGGTCCTTGAGAACTGGATTTGGAAGAGTAAGGATGATGATCACTATTTAAGAAGCATTGGAATTCTTAAGTGGTGATTTTTTTCTTTATAGGAAACTTCGTCCTATAAAGCAAAAACGCTCCGCGGGGATGTGCACAGATGCGTAAGGAGTATTATTGCAAAAGGCATGCAACACGCATCTGGCACGCAAAGTGGAGCAAGTCCCTCATGAATGAGGGATTTAGGGAGTTGAAGTGGACTTGTCCACTTTGTTCTTTTATAGGAAAGTTCGTCCTATAAAGAAAAAACGCGACCCGAGGATACGCACACACGTATTTTACTTAACGAGGTACGAGTTTTAGTAAAATAGCGTACAAAGTAGATGTGTAAGGAATATTGTTGCGAAAAAAGTCGAAAAATTTTTTATACTAAGTGGCAAAATCTGACCATTTTCACGTATCACTTTCTGTAAAATAGCTGGTAGAGACTACAAGTTGATTAAATATAACAAAAGTTAGGAGGAAGTGTTATGCGTATAAAGGGAATAAGTAGAAAAGAAATTCTACTTCTTCTTGGGGGGATATTTATGGGGCGGATGAATCACTTAGGAATGAACCCTTTTGTTCTTGGGTATTTTGTGGTTATTTGTCAGGAAAATGTACCAAAGGGATTGTATTTTATAGGTATATTGGCAGGGTTGCAAAATGGATTTGGAACGGTAACGACATTAAAATATGCCTTGGCAATGGGAATTTTTTTGATTATACATAATAGATTAACAAAAAAATGGGAGAAACTACCCGTACCTGTATTTGGTGGGATTGCAGGCTCGGTATTGATTTTAGTAGAGCTCTTTTGGAAACA
Organism: Lachnospiraceae bacterium; assembly: GCA_017399885.1. Taxonomy (GTDB): domain Bacteria; phylum Bacillota; class Clostridia; order Lachnospirales; family Lachnospiraceae; genus CAG-411. Next base: position 5,088 of record JAFQAU010000133.1, on the reverse strand, counting down.
GAGTGTATTATATCAAAGGGACATTTTACTGATTTTATTACAAGGAATATTGGTAGCAGTTCTTAGTGGAATTCTATCAGCTGGGATTCACAGTTATCTTACAGACAAGGATTTATTTTGTATAGGAAATGAAGAGCTTATATCCATAATGGTATTAGGAGCGTTAGTTATTTATGGAGTGCCATTTTGGGAAAATTCACAGTTTGCTTTGTTGCCTATGCTGTTATCTATTATGATAATATTAATGGGGTATCGCTATGGAGCTGGAGCGGGAAGTCTTTGGGGGGCTATAAGTGGTCTGTTCTTATTACATCAGGAAAATGGAATTGAAAATCTTGGCTTGTTATGTATTCTTGGTATTGGAGCAGGTGCTTTTCGTGAATTAGGAAAAGGAATTAGTAGTGTCACATATTTGGTTTTATACATTTTCTTAGGTTCTTATTTTGATACAACCTTATTAGATACACCAAGGGTACGGGGGGTTGTGGCAGGTATTTTGGTTTTTCTGCTATTACCTAAAAAAATAGCTACTCCGGTAGAACTGTTAGTAAAAGAAAATGATTTAGTATTACAGAGGACAGAGGAAATAGAAAAACATTTAAAAAGGCAGCTGGAATTAGTGTCTGTTCCATTTTTTCGTTTACATAGAACCTTTAAAAATATGATGCCTGAAAAAACACAGATAGAAGAGACAGACATAGATAGGGTGTTAAAAGAAGTGGAGGTAAATTTATGTGTTTCCTGCGAAAAATCTAATCGTTGTTTAGGATATACCAGACACAAAAAATATGGAACTGCAGGATGTATCTTAAATGCAGTCAGGGAACAGGGAATTGTGGAAATGGAAGATTTTCCTTTGCATTTCGTAAACAAATGTGATTATTTACCTAGATATTTAGAGGAAACCAATTATGTGATTCGTATGCTGCGAAAAAATTTGGAATGGAAAAATAGATTATTAGAAAGTAGAGAAGCAATTGCAGAGCAGTTTCATGATATAGGTACAATTTTGCAAGGACTTTCTAAGGAAATAAATAAGGAAAAACAGATTTCAGTAGAAACAAACCAGGAATTAATTTCCATTTTAAAAAGGAATGGAATTTTGATAAAAAAATTGGAAAAAACGGAAAGGTTAAACGGGTACCAGGAAGTTCGTATGATTGCCAAAAGCAGAGGAGGGACATGCGTAACTACAAGGGAGTTAGCCAATTATGTAAGTAAAATTTTAGGGAAGTCCTTTGTTCCGGCACCGGGAAGCAAAAATGTATTGGGGAAGGAATATGAAAAAATACTTTTGGTGGAAGATACAAAGTATAAGGTTTTAACGGGGGTTGCAAGATTGAACAAAGAAGGAGAAATGTTATCAGGGGATTCATTTTCTTTCTTGTGGCTGGACGGGGGAGAAATGGTTATGACCTTGGCTGATGGAATGGGAAGTGGTCAGGGGGCATGTCAGGAAAGCACAGAAGTGGTTGAGTTGTTAGAAAACTTTTTGGAAGCAGGAGTTAGTGAAAAGACGGCTATTCGTTTAATTAATTCTATTCTGGTTTTGGATCATACAGAACAAAAATTTTCTACGTTGGATTTGGTTATGGTAAATTTGTATACAGGTGTTTGTGATTTTTTAAAGATGGGGGCATCTTCAGCTTTTGTGAAAAGGGACAATTGGGTGGAAATTGTTTCTTCTGATACTTTACCTATGGGGGTCTTTAATTCTGTAGATTGTGTGCAGGTGTCAAAGAAACTATATCCGGGAGAATTTGTGATTTTATTAAGTGATGGTGTGTTGGATATAGCACCTATTGAGGAGAAAGAATCCTATTTTCAAGAATATATTATGGAGTTATCCGGTAAAAATCCAAATGAAATTGCGGAGCAAATTTTAAACCATGCACGGAAAATTTCGGGAAATGAAATCTTGGATGACATGACAGTTTTAGTAGCGGGATTATGGGAGAAATAATAGTTTTTTATCTATATTAAGTAACATCTGGTGAAATTGCTTAATTGAAAAAAAACTCTATATGCTTCGTGTTATAAAAAATATATTCTTTTGTAGCTTTTTCTGTCTAATAACTGTACTTATTTTGAAGTGTTAAGGATAACAAGACAGCCAAAGGGCTGGACTGTTATGGTTGAGGAGAAAATAAGAATGGAAAGAGTAAGAAAGAGCTTATATTATGTTGTAATTATTGGAATCCTATTTTTTGGATGTGTTATATTGGTCAAAGGCACCAATGACATTATTTATGGTTTCGTAAGAGGAAGTAGATATCAGAGTGTTTATCGTTTCGTAGGGATGGTAGTTCTAGGGATAGCAATGACCGGAATGGTATATAAATTCCTTAGGGTGATAGATATTTGTAGCAAAAGAACCAGATGGGTCATAAGAGGTGGTCTTTGTATCTTTATTTTTGTCATGCAATTGTTCTTTTTGAATTGTATGGGAGAGGTGTGTTTAACAAGAGATTCCTTTAAGATATTGGATATGGCTTCTTATATGCAGTCTGCCACCAATGGAATGTTAGATAATACTTTATCAGAATCCGTATATAATGGATATTTTGCCAGATATTCAAATAATCATTTTATTACAATTTTATATTATTATTTATTTACAATAGTAGATTTTTTTGGAGGAGAAAATTTTATTCTGGCAGCAAGAATACTAAATGTTATATTAATAGATTGTGGATTGGTGTTGACCTATTTTACTGCCAGAAAGCTACTAGGTTCTAAAAAGGCCGATGTTAGTTTATTGTTTATGGCCATTTCCCCAACGACATATGTGTGGTTGTTTTGGTCCTATACAAATACGTATAGTATCCCATTTACTATGGGGATTTTATTATTAACTTTATATGCAGGAAATATAAAGACAAGGTGGAAACAAGTGGTATGCGCCGGTGCAATTGGTTTTTTTGGTGCCTTTGGATACTATATTCGACCAACTGTGGTTATTGCGTTTATAGGGGCTGTACTTATGATTCTTTTCTTTTGGAAAAATTGGAGGAAAAAAATCCTATATTTAGCTGTTATAGCCTGTGTTTTTTCCGTGACATTTTTAGGTACAAAAAATATATGTAAGGCACACTTGGTTGATACAGAGTGTAAGGGAGCATTTCCGGTTACCCATTGGATCATGATGGGGCTTTCTGATAAGGGAGGCTACCAAAAGGAAGATGTTAAATATACAAAAAGCTTTGAAACAAAAACACAAAAGCTTGAGAAAAACATAGAACAAATTGGAAATAGATTACAGGAAAAGGGGATTATTGGTTGTTTTAAATTGGCCACAAAGAAAATACATCAGGTGTTTGGTGACGGAGTAGACCAGTATAACCAACAGGCAAATACTATAGAAAATAGTACGATTGTAACTTCCTACGTATACGGGAAAAATAGTGGATGGATGATGTTGTACGCAAAGGTTTTTCGTATATTTGTTTGGATGCTTATAATGATAAATATGCTAGTTCTATTTAGACAAAAAATGATTTCTAAGAGTTTTCTTTATATGATAACACTTTTTGGTGCAGTGGTGTTCTTTGTGATTTGGGAGGGAAATCGTAAATACAGTGTATCTTTTGAATATATTATGGAGCTATTGGCAGCGGAAGGAGCAATTTTAGCTTATCAGCTACTAGCTGGAAAAAGAAAAATAGCACAGACACAGGAAGCGTGTAATGCAAAAAGCATACAGGAGAAATTGGTGGGAAGAATTGGCACTGTTATGGTGATTGTTTCTTTAGTAGGGGCCATTGCATTTTTACCAATCATGTTTAAGGATGGTACGGGAAATCACAAATACGATGCTAATTATATTAGAATAGGGGAAGAGGAGTGCCGAAAATTTGCAATGAAAAAAAATGGGGCAAAAAAAATAGAGCAAACATTTGTGGCAAATGCAGAATTTGATAATCTTACATTGTATGTGAAAAAGAAAAATGTAGTACATAAAGGGAAAAAAACAAAGTATAAAATAACTATTTGTGATCCGAAAGGTAAGCCTTGTATATCAACTATTGTCGAAGATGCAAATTTGAAAAAGGGTCAAGAACGGATTTATATGAAATTTGAAAAGATAATACCAAAGAAAAAGGGAGAGGAGTATGTGATAACTATTGAACGAGTTGCAAAAGGAGTAGATTTTTTGGATTTTAAAGTAAAGGAATACTTATCCCAGGATAAGTTCCAAACGGGGGCATTATATCAGGATGGAAAGCTAACAGGGATGGATTTATGCTTCTATATTGAATCCTGCAGTAGTGGCAAGACATGTAACGGTCCGCACATTTACTGTTCGCCTATGTGTGTGACAGCTATGTAGACAGTGATTTTACTATTATAACGTTTTTGTTACATTTTGTTGTTTTTGTGGAAAAAGTCAAGGCAAAATGTTACAATAAACACTAATTGGGGGGCAAAAGTATGAAATATATTTTCGCCCCTAACTAGTATTAGATTTTATCAGAAATATGCAATGAAGGATTGTAAAAGGAGGATAAAATATGTCAAGAAAAAGCAGAAAACTATTGGCATTGACACTGGCATTGGTAATGGCAACAGGGAATGGCACTTTTGTTGATAGGGATACAGATAAGGTAAGAGCTACAGCCAAGGATTTGGTGCAGGAGCAGGAAGTAACGAATGTTTACAAGGTCACCATGGATGATACCGGGTATATCACAGCAGATAGTGGAGCAAGCCTGGAAAATCAAAAGTTTTCATGGGATAATGCTACGGTATATTTTGTATTAACAGATCGTTTTCTAAATGGGGATACTAGTAATGACCATTCTTATGGAAGAGGAATGCAGGCGGACGGGAAGACACCTGTAGCGGGATTGGATACAAGTTCAAATCCTGGTACTTTTCATGGTGGAGACTTAAAAGGTATTACTTCAAAAGTAGAAGAGGGATATTTTAACGACCTAGGTGTGAATGCTATTTGGATTACAGCACCCACATCAAGGTCATCAAGCGTTTGAAGGAAGAAGGCCGCCCCATTATCAACACCGAATGGCTGGCGCGCTGTCTCCACAACGATGTTTTCTCCCTGTTCCCCCTGTTCTATCTGGAAAAGAT
>JAFQAU010000132.1 GCA_017399885.1 Lachnospiraceae bacterium | reverse complement strand
CAATGCCTCTCTAAGGCATATTCAATTATATCTATAATTTCTAAATATGAAATTTCTCTATTTAAAAATTTTGCTACTGCCTTTTCATTTGCTGCATTATATACAGTTGGCAAACTTCCACCTTCTATTCCCACCGTATATGCTAATTTTAACCCTCTAAACGTTTCCATATCCGGTTCCATGAATGTAAGCTGTGACAACTTATAAAAATCTAATCTATCTCCCGGTAAATTTCTACGTTCCGGATAGTACAACGCATATTGTATAGGTAATCTCATATCCGGTGTTCCAAGTTGTGCAATTACTCCACCATCAGCAAACTCTACCATAGAGTGAATCACACTTTGTGGTTGAATTACCACTTGAATTTTTTCAAAATCCACGTCAAATAACCACTTTGCTTCTATAACCTCCAGACCTTTGTTGACCATTGTAGAAGAATCAATTGTTATCTTTCTTCCCATTGACCAGTTTGGATGTTTTAACGCATCCTCTACTTGTATGTTTTTTAGATCCTCTATTTTTTTTCCTCTAAATGGTCCACCTGATGCCGTTAATATAATTTTACTTACATCTCTTTTATTCTCCCCATTTAGGCATTGAAATATAGCTGAATGTTCACTATCTACAGGGAATAGTTTCACATTACATTCCTTAATTAAAGGCATAATAATATGACCTGCTGTTACTAATGTCTCTTTATTTGCCAATGCTATATTTTTTCCTGCTTTAATTGCCTCAATGGTAGGACGTATACCTATCATGCCCACAACTGCTGTTACTACAATTTCTGCCTCCTCAACCTTTGCACATGCAATCATTCCATCCATTCCAGCAAGTACTTCTACCTTAATATCTTTGACTCTTTCTTTTAGGACAATCGCCTTCTCTTCGTCCCATACACTAACTACTCTTGGTCGAAACTCTCTTATTTGTTCTTCCAATCGTTCTATATTTGAGCCGGCAACCAAGGAAACGACTTGGATATCCCGGTTATTTCTTACTACATCTAGCGTTTGGGTTCCTACAGAACCAGTAGAACCTAATATAGTGATTTTCTTCATATGCCTCTCCTCCTATTTATACCAATCTGTTATAATTGAATTGCATCTAATCATAACAGTTCAACCCTATGGCTAACCATTACGTTGTATGTCCACGTAAGATCACACAAAATCTGCTCGATGGGCATGCAACCGGTAAATATATTGTATCAATATGTGAGCAATCAGCAGGGTGATTACCCACCACCTGAACTTTTACATTTAATATTCTTTTATGCAAATTTTTTTATTCCTATGCAAATTTTTCTTTTATCCCAATAAAGATTTGTATGTAAAGAGTTCTTGCCTCTTTAGACACGTGTAATTATGAAATATCTTTCAAACCATGTCCACATCACAGAGCGTTTTTTATAGGAATCGAGCAGCCTCCTATAAATTAAAATGCCCCCTTTTATTTTCACATCTTAGGCTAACATAGTAAAGAATATAAAAGCCAATGGCGCAGTAAACAGAATACTATCAAAACGATCCATGACACCTCCATGTCCAGGTATTAAATTCCCATAATCCTTAATTTCATAATTTCTCTTTACCGCAGACGCAGCTAAATCTCCTATTTGAGATAAAAAACCACCTATCAATCCCATTAATACAAAATGTATAGGTGTATATCCATAAGGACTTATACTGTCCTTTAATATCCATGCATAAAGAAATGCCAATAATCCAGCTCCTACCACGCCTCCAGTACACCCTTCTATGGTCTTTTTGGGACTGAGAGGAGATGGCAGCTTATGCTTTCCTATTAATTTTCCTACACAATATGCACAGGTATCAGAGCCCCATGCTGCTAGAAATATTATCCATACCAGATAGATACCACCTTCCATACATCTTACCTGATACAAGCATGACAATGATATAGTTACATATGCCAGCCCCAAAAAAATCATGGCAATCTCACTAAATATATATTTGGGATATGTTACTACATATACAATCATAACAAATAGTAAAACTAACATCATATATACTTGAAAATACTCCGCTTTATCTAAATACAGTAATAGCTCATAGGCTATGGTAGCTATATATCCCACCATAGCAAGCGCAGACTTTTCTAATTTCAATACACGATATAGTTCAAATTGTCCAATTAATGATAAAATGCCAACTGTGGCAAGAAGAATGTTTCCTCCCAATGTGATTGTAATAACAGCTACAATAACTAAAAAAATGCCACTAATTAATCTTTGAATAAACATTGTTTCCTCCTTTATTTTACTCCTCCATATCTTCTGTCTCTTTTGGCGTAATGTGCTATGGCTTTCTCCAATTCGCTTTTATCAAAATCAGGCCATAAAACATCTGTAAAATAAAATTCTGAATATGCCATTTGCCACAATAAAAAGTTTGAAATTCTTTGTTCTCCACTTGTTCTAATCATTAAATCAGGGTCTGGAATTCCTTTTGTATCCAAATAAGAAGAAAATTTCTCTTCCGAAATGTCTTCAGCTGATATATTATTGTTTTCCACATCATTGACCATTTTTTTCATAGCTCGAATCATTTCATCTCGTCCACCATAATTTAAAGCTACGGTAAAATTCAATCCTGTATTTACTGATGATTTTTCTTCTAATTCTGCTATTTTTTCCTGTAATCCTGTAGATAGCCTTGTTACATCACCAATTACCCTAACTCGCATATTATTTTTACTGCTTCGTTCCAAACAGTCTTGTAGATACTTATCTAATAATTTCATTAAAGCACCTATTTCATCCTCTGAACGCTTCCAGTTTTCTGTAGAAAATGCATATACAGTTAAATATTTAATTCCTAAATCATATGCATCTTCACAAACCTTTTCTACGGTTTTCGCTCCTTGTACATGCCCCATATTTCTAGGCATAAATCTCTTTTTTGCCCATCTTCCATTTCCATCCAAAATAATTGCTACATGCTGTGGTATAATTTTCTCACTCATAATTTTCTACCTATCCATTCATCTACTGTATTTACCTAAAACCTACACTTCTAACACAAGCTATCTCTCGGTTTTCGATTTTTTTTCAGTTTATATTTCCTTTCTTTATATTATGTCTAAAATCAGTTGCCTATCAATTGCCCTTTGCAGTCCTATTTCATACCCCATCTGTGCACTTCCCCACAAAGTGTTTTTTACTTTATAAGACAAACTTTTCTATAAAGAAAAAAGCGTACCTTGCACAATGTATACTACACTGTCAAAATACGCCCTTTTCAAAGAAGAATAAATCTAATTTAAAAATCATTACTGTCTAAAGGCAGACAGCCAACATATAAACAATAATCATAAATTATTTCAAAGCAAATGAATCTTTACATTACAATTCTGCATGACAAGACATAAGAAATTTCATTTTAATCTCTGTATAGGAAAGATTCAACAAATGCATTTATTCCATATCTCTACTTAAATTATATAGAAATCATTAAGCATTTTCTCAATTGTATAACCTATTCATACATATTTTGACAATAAAATATTACCACTAATTCAAAAACTAAATAGTCATAACTTCATTGGATTTTGCATCGATCATACTATCCACTTCAGCTACATATTTATCTGTCAATTTCTGTATTTTATCCTCTAATTGTTTTGCTTCATCGTCTGAGATTTCGCTTGCCTTATTCTGTTTTTTCACATTATCATTGGCATCACGTCTAATATTACGAATCGCTACCTTCGCATTTTCTCCTTTTTTCTTAATATCTTTAACCAATTCTTTTCTTCTATCCTCTGTTAACTCTGGAAATACTAAGCGAATGATTTTTCCATCATTATTAGGTGTCAATCCTAAGTCTGAGGTAATAATTGCTTTTTCTATTTCTTTAATCAAGCTTGCTTCCCAAGGTTGAATCTGTATTACCCTTGCCTCAGGAACAGAAATATTTGCAACTGTTTGCAAAGCAGACGGTTGTCCATAATAATCCACCATAATTTTATCTAAAACATGTGGGTTTGCTCTACCAGCTCTTATTGTTGCATATTCATCTGCTAACGACTGAATTGACTTTTTCATTTTATCTTCAAATTGTTCCATTTTAATATCCTCCACCATTCATACTCTATACGGTAACCTTGGTACCATTAAATTTTCCATCAACTGTGTTTACAATACTATTTTCTTCGTTTAATCCAAATACAAGTAACGGCATTTTATTTTCTAGACACATAATAGTCGCAGTTAAGTCTATAACCTGTAATCTATCATCTAATACCTGTTGCATTGTTAGCTCTGTATACTTCTTTGCTGACGGGTTCAACTTTGGATCACTATCATAAACACCATCTATCGCCTTAGCCAATAAGATTACGTCTGCTTCCATTTCAACTGCTCTTAAAACAACTCCAGTATCCGTTGAGAAATATGGATGTCCTGTTCCACCTGCAAAGAATACTACCATACCTGTTTCAAAATATTTAGTCGCTCTATCCTTTGAAAATAATTTTGTCATATTTCCACACTCGAAAGGTGTTAAAACCTGTGTTTTCATACCTTCAGAGCGAAATATTTCTGATACATAAATGCAGTTCATAACTGTTGCTAACATCCCAATTTGATCAGCCTTGGTTCTATCAATATTTTCGCTGGTTCTTCCCCTCCAGAAGTTACCACCTCCGATTACAATACCAACTTGAATTCCCTTATCTACTAACTGTTTTACTTGTTTTGCAACCTTAATACATGTTGCCTCATCAAATCCAGTTTTCTTTTCTCCGGCAAGTGCTTCTCCACTTAATTTCAGAAAGACCCTATTATATTCTCTCATGCAACCAACTTCCTTTACTCATATTTTCAATTGTTTTTTTCATAGCTAGTTATACACAAAGTAACAGTTAAGCCTTGGGCTAAACCATTACAGAATTGGGCAAGCCTCACATTTGTGATTGCCCAATTCTATTGTTCTTTTACTCATTTTTACGGTCAGTGTAGCAAAAAAGTGCAACCTCACCTAAACTATTACAAATTGGAGATTTGATTTATTTTCCATCAAAAAATTCGTCAATATCAACTTCAGCGTATGTTAACTTACAATATCCATCTACTACAGCTCCATTATTAATCTGTACAGATTTTGCGTTAATATTTCCCTTTACAATAGCTGTAGAATCCACAACTACAGGTCCTTTCACATCTATCTCACCTTTTACTGCACCGGAAATTGTTGCAGACTTAGCAATAACATCCCCCACAACTATAGTACCAACACCAATTTTAACATCCCCTTCACTTTCTATACCTCCGTCTAATCTTGGTGTATTTACTGTAACTTCTGCTGCTTTTAATTGTCCACTTACATTACCTGTAATAGTTAATTTTCCTAAACACTCTACATCTCCGGTAATTGTTCCTTTTACTTCTAAGGAACCATCTGAACTAATAGAACCATTAATCACAGTTCCTTTTGTAATTACTGTTACTTCGTCTTTAACTTCTGCATTTGCTAAATTACTTCCCATAATATTTACTTCCTTTTCTGTGTTATTTTGATTTTCAACCATCTCTTCTAGTGAATCCATTGTTTCCATATTCTCTTCTTTGCTCATTGCCTCTAAGTCCTCCATTTCTTCCTTATTATTCATGTACTCATTAAAAGCTTTGTATTCTACAGCATCATTACTATCTGATTCCACTACCTGTTCTTCTTCTATAGCAAATAAACTATCTTCTTCTATAGATTTTTCTTCCATATTAAATAAATCACTATCTTCTACGGAGTTTTCCTCTGCATTAAATGAATTATTCTCTTCTACGGAATTTTCTTCTGTATTGAACGAATCATCCTCTTCTACGGAATTTTCTTCTGTATTAAACGAATCATCCTCTTCTACAGATTTTTCTTCTGTATTAAACGAATCATCCTCTTCTACGGATTTTTCTTCTGTATTAAACGAATTATCTTCTTCTACAGAAGTTTCCTCTGCATTAAATGAATTATCCTCTTCTGTGGAAGTTTCTACGGAATTTTCTTCTATATTAAACCCAAAGCCTTGATCTATAGGTAACATATCCAACTCTATTTGTTCAAATTTTCCGTCAAGAAGTTCAAATTCACTATCTCTTGAAGATTCAATTTCTGTCTCATCAGATACAGATTCTTCCTGTTTACTAGATTCCTCTTCCATCCCACTTAGCACAGGTACTTCCTCACTGGATTCTTCTTTTATTTCTTCCATATCCTGTACTTCTTCACTACTTCCTGTCTCTTCTATCTCACTTAGTACAAGGGTTTCTTCACTGGATTCTTCTTTTATTTCTTCCATATCCTGTACTTCTTCACTACTTCCTGTCTCTTCCATCTCACTTAGTACAAGGGTTTCTTCACTAGATTCTTCTTTTATTTCTTCCATATCCTGTACTTCTTCACCGATTCCTGTCTTTTCATCTATCTCACTAGACATAAGGACTTTCTCATTGGATTCTTCAACTTCGGCACCTTCTTGAAATAAATCCAACACTTCTATATTATTTTCATCTTTGGACTCAATATCTAGGCTTTTTACCATTTCTTCAATATTGGTTTTTTCTTCTTGTTCCGCATCTAATAATATTTTCTCTGTATCAAATGAAATATCACTCTTATTTTCAATAATTTCATTTTCTTCACTTGACACCATCTCCTGAAGAGTTTTCAAAATATCCATATCATCATTTTCCATGACTAGCTCTTCTTTTTCCATATCGCCTTCTTCTAATCCCCAAAAAGAATCATCTGGCAAAAGTTCGTTTACCGCCTGCGATATATCCGCCTTCAAATCTTTAAAAAATCCCATATAAGTCCCTCCTTGGTATGCTCTTTTTATTTTACACTCTCAGCCTTTACATGCTGTATTGGCGTTGTTGTACTATTTATAGGTAAAATGTTTGTTTCCATTTTCTGCAATTTTTTAATTATCTTTGGCAAAGATTTTACCGTTAATTCTTTTCCTTCACAATCATGCATTAACACAATTGATGTATCATAACTATCCACTCCAGAAATCACATTATTTACCATTTCTTTTACAGTAAGCTTTTGACCGGTTGCGTCACCATTAATCACATTCCAATCAAAATATATATATCCTTCTCTATTAGTATATCTTATAATTTCTTTCATGTCTACATTACTAACTTCATTACTACTACCACCTGGAAAACGTATAAATTTTGTTCTTTCTCCAGTTATATTATATAACAAATCACTCAATTCAGTAATATCTTTTTCATATTCTTTTAAAGATCTATAAATTGTTTTATACTGATGCGTATAAGAATGCATTGCTAGCGTGTGTCCCTCTTCATAGATCCTTTTATACATTTTTTGAGAAAAATCATCTGTTTTTCCAATAACAAAAAATGTTGCTTTAATTTCATATTGCTTTAATATATCTAAAATCTTTTCCGTATTTTTACTAGGTCCGTCATCAAAAGTCAAATAAACTTTCTTTCCCTTTATTTTAGAATGATCTAATTCCTCTTGCACATCTTTTTCTGAGGATGCTACATCCTCTACTTTATCATTTTTTTTTTCTTGTAAAGCTTCTACTGTATTTTCATCTGATTCTGTTTTTTCAGATGTATCTTCTTGTAATCTTTCTATTTCATTTAGCTGCCTTTCCATCTTGGCAACTTTAATCCATAACGTTACACAACAAATAGAAGGTGTCAACAAACATACTATCACTATGGTAATAATAATATTCTTAATACGTTTCACTCTCTTACGTCTTTCTTCTTGCACCTTTTGAGCTGAAGTGTCTCGTTTTTCGCTCATGTAACCATCCCTTCATAGTTTTTTTACACTATTTTTCTATCGTTTCTTTAATATAATGGATTTTTAGTTATAGATAATCTTCTAATTTTTAAATAAGGCAGTCTCAAAATATTTTTTTTAAACTATATTTTAAGACCGCCTCATTTTTATTACTTCTATTTTTTTCTGATATTTTACTCTCTTTATATAATTTAGTTCTTTGATTTAGTATAATTTTTTCATTCTCAACATTTTCCACGACAAGCGATAAATTATCCTAAATATCCCCTTCACATATGGAACACTAAATTATTGTAAGAAACTTCAACAGAAATTACGTTTAAATATAAATTAGCCTAACTGCTTTGCAACCTCTTCTGCAAAGTTTTCTTCTGCTTTTTCAATACCTTCTCCAGTTTCATAACGTACAAAACCTTTGATTTCCAATGCAATACCCTCAGCTTTAGCAACACTTGCCACATACTGCTCTACAGACTGTTTACCATCTTCTGCTTTTACATATACTTGATCTAATAAGCAGATCTCTTTTAATTCTTTTTTAATACGTCCCATTACCATTCCATCGATAATCTTTTCTGCAGCATCTGGTTTTTCTTTCATTGCCTGAGCTTTTAAAATCTCTTTTTCACGCTCAATGTATTCTTGATCCACCTCAGCTTCACTTGTATATTTTGGATTTAATGCTGCAATCTGCATTGCAACATTTTTCAAACAAGCTTTTACTGCATCACTATTAGAATCTGTTTTTGCTTCAACCAAAACTCCAATCTTTCCACCAGCATGGATATAACTTTCAATAATACCTTCTGCTGCTTCCATTTTAGCAAATCTACGAATTGTCATGTTCTCTCCGATTGTAGCAATCATTCCAGCCAAATTTTCTTTTACAGTTTTTGAAGTATCTTCACACCATGGCTCTTCCATAAAAGCTTCCACATCTGCAACATTTGAAGATGAAACCTGTGCTGCTACCTGAGCAACATAATTTTGGAATTTTTCATTTTTAGCAACAAAGTCTGTCTCACTATTTACTTCAACGATTGCTGCTATTTTACCATCTTCGCTAATCTTAGTTGCTACCATACCTTCAGCTGCAACACGTCCAGCTTTTTTCTCAGCCTTTGCCAAACCGTTTTCTCTTAAAAATTCTACTGCCTTATCCATATCACCATCAGTAGCAGTTAATGCCTTTTTACAATCCATCATACCTGCTCCTGAAATTTCTCTCAATTCTTTTACCATTCCTGCTGTAATAGCCATTTTTTTTACCTCCGTTGTTTTTACTTTGCCATAAACATTCGCTTATTTTCAAATAATGGAATGTCCATCTGAACATTCCATTATACGATTCCTAATTATTCAGCTTCTTCCACTGCTTCTGCTTCAAACTGCTCACCTTGATTTGCCTCAATAACAGCGTCTGCCATTTTAGCAACTATTAATTTAACAGCTCTGATAGCATCATCATTTCCCGGAATTACATAATCTAATTCTTCAGGGTCACAGTTTGTATCAGCAATACCAATCAAAGGAATTCCTAATGTATGTGCTTCCTGCACACAAATCTTCTCCTTCTTTGGATCAACAACAAAAATTGCATCTGGGATCTTCTTCATATCTTTGATTCCACCAAGATTCTTCTCAAGCTTTTCCCATTCTTTCTTTAACTTAATTACTTCTTTCTTAGGAAGAACATCAAATGTTCCATCTTCTGCCATTGCTTCAATCTTCTTTAATTTTGCAATTCTTCCCTTGATGGTCTCGAAGTTTGTTAACATACCTCCAAGCCATCTTTCATTTACATAGTACATTCCACAACGCTCTGCTTCTGACTTCACAGAATCCTGTGCTTGTTTCTTTGTACCAACAAAAAGAACAGTTCCACCATCTGCTACAACATCTTTAATTGCATTGTATGCTTCATCTACTTTTCCTACAGACTTCTGTAAGTCGATGATATATATACCATTTCTCTCTGTGTAGATGTATGGAGCCATCTTTGGGTTCCATCTTCTTGTTTGATGTCCAAAATGTACACCTGCTTCTAATAATTGTTTCATTGAAATTACACTCATAATATACCTCCATTGGTTCTTTCTTCCGTATGCATCACTTTTCTACATAACCATACCAAAATGGCACCACTATAGAAATCCACATACGTGTATTTTCTCATACCGACTTATTTTATCATATACTTTTTTTCTTTTCAAGTACTATTTTGTAATTATTTCTGCAATCTGATTATATCCTGCGTTTTTAGGGATTCTATATTCTCCAATCTTTATCTTTGACGCATAACCATAGTCACAAAGATAGTCATCAAATGCCTTAGCATTATCCACTATTCCTAAACTTGCAAACTTCTGAGCAATATCTTCTGACCACATTCCTGCTGATATGGTTACTGTTGTATATTGTACTGTATCACTCTCTGGTTTTTTCGTTTCCGTTGGTTTCTTTGTAGCTTTCGTCTCCTTAGTAGGTTCTTTTGTAGGAGTAGGTGTTGGCTCTTTCGTTGGTTGAACGGTCGGTTCTATATTCTCCTCTACTTGCTTTGTTGGCTCTAAACTACT
>JAFQAU010000131.1 GCA_017399885.1 Lachnospiraceae bacterium | reverse complement strand
TGTCTGTGGTGCTTGGCTGACACGTACACCGTCTACAAATCGTAGCCTTAAATTGTGCAATTTGACAAGTGCTAAAAAAAATACAAGCTTTTGACACCCTAATCTTTATAGGAAAGTTCGTCCTATAAAGCAAAAAACGCTCCGCGAGGATGTGCACAGATGCGTAAGGAAATATTGTTGCAAAGGGCATGCAACACGCATCTGGCACGCAAAGTGGAGCAAGTCCCTCATGAATGAGGGATCTAGGGAGCTGAAGTGGACTTGTCCACTTTGTTCCTGCGATTCACTGGTAAGCCTAATTCTTGCTATCAAGCTTATATGCCAGGAACTAAAGCGTGCAAGATTCCGGCCCTATGCGTTGAAAATGTATTATAGATGGGCTGAAAGGTCAAAGTGAAGTTTTAAATTGGCTGCTTTTTTGTAGTTTGATAAAATATTAAAAGAATTTGTATTACTTTTACGAATATGTTACAATAAAATTAAAATATTGCAAATAAATGTAAATAGAGTCACTGAAAACTTTTATATAAAAAAGTGCATTAAACTATGAAGAAAATGCCTTTTTTATAATATGTGAAAAGGAGAGAATTATGAAAAAAAGAAAGAAACTGATAATAGTACCAACGCTTATTGCACTTGTACTAACAAACATTTTGGCGCAGCCAATATTTGTCGATGGAGCAAAAGTTAAAGTAAAGGAAATAAGATTAAATGTAACAAAGAAGGAAATGTATGTAGGACAGAAGGATACTTTAAAAGTAAAGTCTGTTAAACCATTCAATGGATCCAAATCTGTAACGTGGAAAACATCAAATAAGAAAATTGTTGCAGTAAATAAAAAAGGAAAGGTCAGAGCAAAAAAAGCAGGAACAGCAAAAGTAACAGCAATTAGTAAAAGTAATAAAAAAGCAAAAGCAGTTTGTAAAATTAAAGTTTATAATAAAGCAAATAAGCTTACATTAAGTGAAACAAAAAAAGATTTATATGAAGGACAGCAGTTTACTTTGAAGGTAAAAGAAGTTAGTCCGTCAAATGCATGGAAAGGCGTTATATGGGAGTCAACCAATAAGAATGTTGCTACTGTAAGTTCAACTGGAAAAGTAACTGCAATAGAAGAAGGAAAGACAGTAATTGCTGCAATTAGCAAGAGTGATAGTAATGTGATGGCAACTTGTGAAGTTTCTGTTTTGGAAAATAAAGGTCCTGAAGAAACGTCAGATACAAAAATAAATCCAGATGAGACTTTTGATCCAGGGGTCACACAGGAACCGTCAACAACACCTAATACAACAGAAACGGAAACTTCCGTGGCACCATCGTTAGAACCGGTAGAGACCGTTAATCCTACGTCTACACCAATGGTAACTGCACCTTCAGATGTAGTTGTAAACCCAAGTAAAACCCCAGAAGCTACCATAACTGTAGAGCCAAGTAAAACCCCGGAAGTAACAGCAAAGGTAGAACTAACTAATACGCCGGAAGTTACCATAACTGTAGAGCCAAGTAAAACTCCGGAAGTAACTGAAATTGTTGATCCTACAGGAACACCAGATCTTACACCTGTTCCAGTTGGAGGGGATGTGAAATTCTCTGGCGCTTATGGACAGGTATTATGGACCATTGACAAAAGTGGATGTTTAGAAGTGACCGGAACAGGTGAATGTAAAGAAAAGGGGAAGGCACCGTCCTGGTGTATCTATGCAAGTAAATTTACTAATGTAAAGTTTAGTGTAACTGATTTTGAGGATGCGTCACTTTTATTTTCAAAGTGTTATAAAATGACAAGTATTGATTTTACAGGAAGTGATACATCGAGAGTGACAGATATGTCGGAGATGTTTTCCGGTTGTAAAGGCTTGAAAAGTTTGGATTTTAATAAGTTAAATGCAACAAAGGTGACAAATATGTCAGGTATGTTTTCCGGTTGTACTAGTTTGACTACTTTGGATATAAGTAAGCTTAGTACAACAAATGTGGAAAATATGTCAAATATGTTTTCCGGTTGTACTGGATTTACTAGTTTGGATATAAGTAAGCTTAGTACAGCAAATGTGGAAAATATGTCAAGTATGTTTTCCGGTTGTACTAGTTTAACTACCTTGGATATAAGTAAGCTTGATACAACAAATGTGACAGATATGTCAAGTATGTTTTCTGGTTGTACTGGATTTACTAGTTTGGATATAAGTAAGTGCAATACAAGTAATGTGACAGATATGTCAAGTATGTTTTCTGGTTGTGAAGGTTTGAGTAAGTTGAATGTAAGTAATCTTGATACAACAAATGTAGAAACTATGGAGAAAATGTTTTATTCTTGTAACAATTTGGATAGCTTGGATGTGAGTGGTTTTGATACAGGAAAAGTGACAACTATGAAGGGAATGTTTTATTTTTGTAACAATTTGGATAGCTTGGATGTGAGTGGTTTTGATACAGGAAAAGTAACAACAATGGAAGCTATGTTTAAATGTTGTGACATTTTGGGCAGTTTGGATGTGAGCGGTTTTGATACAACAAATGTGACAGATATGTCTGGCATGTTTTATAGTTGTGACGGATTGAAAAGCTTAGATGTTAGTAATTTTAATACACAAAACGTAACAAGTATGTCACACATGTTTGGTTTTTGTAACGGATTAGGTAGCTTAGACTTGAGTAATTTTAATACCGGAAACGTAACAGATATGTCAAGGATGTTTTGGTATTCTGATGGGTTGCAAAGCTTGAATATAAGCAAATTTGATACAACAAACGTAACAAATATGTCGGGGATGTTTGAATACTGTAGAAGTTTGAATAGTTTGGATGTAAGTGCTTTTGACACAAGAAATGTGACGGATATGTCGAATATGTTCCACGATTGCAATGTCTTAGGAAGTTTGAATTTGGATAATTTTAACACAACAAATGTAGAAACTATGGAGAAAATGTTCTATGGTTGTGAGCAATTAAAAAATTTGCAAATAAGTAATTTTAACACAACGAATGTGACAAATATGTCGGGGATGTTTGAGGACTGTAGAAGTTTGAATAGTTTGGATGTAAGTAAATTTGATACAGCAAAAGTAACAAATATGTTGGGGATGTTTGAGGACTGTAGCAGTTTGAACAGTTTAAATGTAAGTAATTTTAACACAACAAATGTGTTATATATGTCGGGGATGTTTGAGGACTGTAGCAGTTTGAACAGTTTAAATGTAAGTAATTTTAACACAACAAATGTGTTATATATGTCAGGAATGTTTTCAGGTTGTAGCAGTTTGAACAGTTTAAATGTAAGTAATTTTGACACAACAAAAGTGTTAGATATGTCGAGTATGTTTTGCTCCTGTAAATCTCTTACGGAAATAAATGTGTCGAACTTTAATACTGAAAAGGTAACGGAGATGGATTCTATGTTTGCAAGTTGTAGTAGCTTAACAACATTAGACCTTAGTAGCTTTAATACACAAAAATTAAGTGCAGAAACAGATATGTTTGAGAATTCTACAGGTATCCAGACATTAAAAACACCATCTGTTACCGGACAATATGGTTTATCCCTACCGGGTGGTACATGGAAGGATGCAAATGGTACATCTTACAATAGCATCCCAATCAATGCAACAAATAGTATTGAACTTAGAAAATATTAAATGAACTTTTGTAAGGATTAAAGAAGACATATTACCAAGATTGTAGAAGACAGTAAAGATTACATAAGATTTTATAACAATTTTATAAAGTAACTTATAGGTTCAACCATATGCATTCATAAAGTGCCAGAATACACAACGTAGCTAAATTTTTTCACTAAGGCTAGACACTTTATTTATGTTGGGCATTTGCCCAATAAAAGTATATATGCATTTTTATTCTATGAGGAAGCTTTTTCAAAAATACACATATACTTTTAAATGGTTGAATTGTTACTTATAATAAGAAAAATTCAACATTATAGTTGATAAATAGAAAAAAATATGGTACATTGTTATATACAGGCTTCAATAGCTCAGTTGGTAGAGCACTTCACTCGTAATGAAGGGGTCGTCGGTTCGAGTCCGATTTGAAGCTTACCAAAAAAGACCAAGATTAAATTTTCTTGGTCTTTTTACTTTATGGGAAAGTTCATCCTATAAATAGAAAAGATGAAAAGCCTTAATAACTTAATAAATTGCTTTGCACCTTGTAATATACTATGGTGAATATATCAATAGTGTTGTTCGCATGTCTGCTTAAAGATATTTGAATAGCAATATAGCCAATTAAGAATACAAACTACTCATAATATATGTATTTGAGTTTTGAGAAAGTTCTTCAAGTGCCTTTTTGGCGCTACTGTTCAGCTTTATAGTTGGTTGTAGTGTATTAGTTTCTTCCTGGCTTTGGGTGATTGTTTCTTGCTTAGCAGTAGAGGTGGCATTCATATCAGGAACGATTATGCTATCTTTCATATAAGCAAGCACTTTTTTTACATAATTTTGTGTTTCTGTATAAGGTGGAATTCCGTCGTATTTAGCTACAGCTCCCCTTCCAGCGTTGTATGCAGCTAATGCCAAAGAAATATCACCGTTAAAGATATCTAAATTTTCTGCTAAATATTTTGCGCCTCCCATAATGTTTTGCTCTGGATTATATGCGTCGGAAACACCAAGTTCTTCTGCAGTACCAGGCATAAGTTGCATAATTCCCATTGCACCACTAGATGATGTGCAATTTGGGTCAAAATCAGATTCGGCTTTTGCTACAGCTTTTAATAAATTTAGAGAAATGTTATAAGTTGAAGACGCGTTTGCGAATATTTCTTCTAATTCGTCAGCACAAATCAGAGTAGAATTCTCTGTATTTGTAATGTGTTGTTCCTCTAATATAGTGTTAAAATCAGCACTCTCTGTTTCTTGAAGAACAGGTGGATTAGTGCTAAACATTATTGTGGACGAGTAATTGTCGATTTTTTTAATCATAAGTATCCCCCTCATTTTTATGTGGTTAATTGTTACTATAACACACATGTATTTTATAATTTTTTTGGATAAAATACAAGTATTTCTTGATTTATATAGTTTATTATAAGTAAAATCGTTACTGTTCACAGATTTCCTGTGGCTAGTAACTTTTTCAGCCCATCTTTAATACATCTTCAATGCATGGGAGTGAAATCTTGTACATTTTAGATTTTGGGGCATAGATTGACAGCATGTGTCAAGCTTGCGAATGAACGATAACGTGACAGCTTCTATCCCTTCTATTTGGTTGAATGGTTTTACAACTTTTTATAAAGATAGACATTTTGCTTGTAAAAAAAATGTCTACAATATATAATAAAATGGAGTAAATGTGTTATAAGATTGTAGAAGGGGTTGCGTATTTATTACGTTGTTCAATTCCCTAGTAGTTCAGTCTCTTTGGCTGAACTGTTATAATGTGTGGAAAGGTCGTGAGAATAAGATTGGAAAACAAGCTAATGTTATATGGATTTAACAACCTTACGAAAACATTAAGTTTTAATATATATGATGTGTGTTACGCGCAAACGCAAAAAGACCAAATGGAGTACATTGATTATATAGATGAGCAATATAATTCAGAGCGTCTTACAAAGATATTGTGTGATGTGACAGAAGTAATAGGAGCCAAAATACTTAATATTTCAAAACAGGATTATGAGCCACAGGGAGCTTCTGTTAATGTGTTAATTGCGGAAGATAATATTCTTACTGAACAGATTGATCCGTCTTGTAATCAGGGAAAACTTGAATGGAAAAAGGATATGATTCATGCACATTTGGATAAAAGTCATGTTACAGTGCACACTTTTCCGGAATTTCATCCAGAGAAGTCTATTGCAACATTTCGCGTTGATATAGATGTGGCCACGTGTGGAACAGTATCGCCTTTAAAAGCATTAAATTACCTAATAAGTAGCTTTGATTCTGATATAATAACGATAGATTATCGTGTGCGTGGTTTTACAAGAGATTTATTAGGGAAAAAATGTTTCATAGACCACCATATTACGTCCATTCAAGATTATATTGATAGTAAAACCTTGGACAAGTATGACGCAATAGATATAAATGTTTACCAATCTAATTTATTTCATACAAAAATGATTATAAAAGATATTGAGTTGGATAATTATCTCTTTAATACAAGAGAGAGTCAATTGACAAAAGAAAATAAAATAGAAATTACAGAGAACTTGCGAAGAGAAATGATAGAGATATATAGTGGTATGAATATTTACCAGAACTAATACACATGCAAGGAGGAAAGGAAGATGAATTACTTTTCCCAAGAAAGAACACCTCTTCATGAAGCCCTAGAGAATCATCTTACAGAAAGAATGGCACATTTTGATGTGCCTGGACATAAAGGTGGAAGAGGAAATAAGGAATTAAAATATTTTTTAGGAGAACGAACATTAAAACTAGATGTAAATTCTATGAAACCGCTGGATAATTTATGCCATCCGGTTTCAGTTATAAAAGAAGCACAAGAATTGGCAGCACAAGCTTTTGGGGCTGGTGAAGCTTTTTTTATTGTGAATGGAACAACAGCAGCAGTACAGGCGATGATTATGTCCACATGTAAGGCTGGAGAGAAAGTAATAATGCCAAGAAATGTTCATAGAAGTGCTATTAATGCA
>JAFQAU010000130.1 GCA_017399885.1 Lachnospiraceae bacterium | reverse complement strand
TCGTCTGCTTGTGTTTGTCTGGCACGGACACCATCTGCAAATTGTTATCTTATTGTTGTGCAATTTGACAAGTGCAATTTAGGTTATGTGCTTTTGACACCCTAACCTTTATAGGAAAGTTCGTCCTATAAAGCAAAAAACGTGACCCGAGGATGCGCACGAATTTGTTTGGAAGATGTACTGCGTACCAAATTCGGCGCAGCAAAGCGTGCAAGCACGCTTTGTTCTAGGAAACTAGGTACCAATTGGTACATCTAAAATTCTTTTTTCTTCTATTCTTATTTCACGATCACAATATGCTAGAACGGATCGTCTGTGTGTAATTAAAATACAAGTAGGAGTAGGAGAAATAGAACGTATGCTATTTAATACCTTAAGCTCTGTTTTTTCGTCTAAGGATGAGGTTGCTTCATCTAAAACAAGAAAAGGTGCGTTCCTTACTATGGCTCTTGCTAGAGCAATTCGTTGTGCCTGGCCTTCAGAAAGACCGTGACCACGTTCTCCGATTACCGTGTGTATCCCTTTTGGTAATTCTTTTATGAAGTCATATGCACAAGCCGATTTGAGTGCTTGTATAATATCCGCTTCTGATGCATCTCTTCGTCCCATCTGTACATTTTCAGCAATGGTACCACTAAAAAGTGTATTTCCTTGAGGAACATAGGAAATAAAATGTCTGGAATTTCCATTGGTAGGTTGTGTCTCGCCTTTTTTGTTATAAAATTCTATCATGCCCTCTGGAGAACTAAGGAAGGACATAATTAGGCGTATTAAAGTAGTTTTTCCTATGCCTGATTCACCTACAATAGCAAGAAATTCGCCAGGTTTTATATTTAAAGAAGCATTATCAAATATCATATCATAGTTATACCCAAAGGAGAGATTTTCTACATTTACACCAATATTCTCGGGATAGAGAATCTCTTCTTTTTTCTCCTCCAAAGGAAGATTTTGAATTTCCATAACACGCCCTGCGGAGGCAAGGATAGATACAATTTTTGGAATTGTATTTGCAAGTCCAATTAAAGGAGATTGTATTTGGTTAACCAAGGATAGAAATAAAGACATTGTTCCAAATTGTATGCTTCCATTTGAGATTCCCATTGCTCCCCAAGTAAAGGCCAAAATATATCCTAACTGGAAGGCTACATTAATGGTACTTGAAGTAGCTAGGCTCATGCGATTTTTCTTTAAAATCCAGTGCAACCTTTCGTTTCTTAATTCCGTTAAGTGTTCAACTGAATAGTCTTCGTCGCAAAAAGTCTTTATAATCATGATATTACTAAGACTTTCATGAATAAAGGAACGATATTTTGATTCAGACTCTTGTACTTTTATTTGAAGTTTTTTTAACTGTCTTCCAAGAATATAGCTTGCTGCAATGGCAACAGGTGCAATGAAAAGAGAGCTAATTGCCAAAAAGGGTTCATAGTAGTATAAAGTAAAAAAGGTTGATATTAACTGTACTATCAAAATAAGAATAGATGGCACAGTGGAAGAAATACCATTAGCGATTGCCTCAGTGTCACTGGTCAGTCGAGTCATTAAGTCACCGGTATGAAATTTGGTAATCTCCATCCATTTAGAATTTAAAATCTTGTTGTAGACCTGTTTTCTAATACCAAAAGAGAACTTTTCTCCAATAACTACAGACACTAAGGATGAGATAATTGAAATTGCTTGGGACAAAAACATAATGAAAACAAAAATTACTATACTGTTTAAAATATTTTTCCCAGCTGTAGCAGTATCAATTATGTGTTTATTAATCAATGACATTCCCAGAGAGAAAAAAATAGTAATAATTTGGAAAAATAGCAATAAGGAGAGAGATGGAAGAAAGGGTTTTGTATAATGCCAAATCCATTTGGCATACTGTTTTTGATTATCACGATCTTTTATAAAGTTTATATATTTTTTTAGCAATGAAGCTACCTCCTTTTATGTATTTTAGGAAGGAAGACTGAACGGTAACCGAAAGGAAAACCGACTTCCTTTTCCATAAGAGCTTTCGCACCATATTTCCCCATGAAAGTATGAGAGGATAGATTTGGTAATAGATAAACCAAGTCCGGTAGAAGAAATACCGGGTGTACGGGCTTTTTCAACAATGTAGCAGGGATCAAATATTTTTTCTTGCTGTTCTTTTTCAATCCCAATCCCTGTATCTTCAATATAAGTAACTATGGAGTCTCCATCCAAATATGCCCCTAGGGTAATGGTGTCCCCATCATTGGAGTATTTCAGAGCATTAGTGAACAAATTATCCAGTACCCGAATAAATTTTTGAGGATCCACATTTATTTCAAAAGGAAAATCCTCTGGTATATCCAAAACAAGATTACGTTTGCTATATGTATGGTCAGCTTCGCAGGAGAAAAAGTAATCCTCTAGAATAAAACCAATGGGAATATTCTCCATATTCATTTGCATACAATGATTATCTAAGGAAACTAAGAAAAAAATATCATTAATCAAATGTTCCAGAGAAAGAATTTTAGATTCCATAAGGCATAAATAAGGAGAAATATTCTCTTTGTTAATCTCGCTCATATTAGAAATTAGTTCCACTGCGTTTCTAATGGCGGTAATAGGTGACCGTAAATCGTGAGAAATGCTTGTAAATAATTCAGAACGCATTTGTTCCTCATGAAGTAGTTTTTCATGTGCTTCCTTTAATTTTAAATTTGCAATAACTAACTCGGCAGATAAGTCTTCAATGGTAAGAGAAGGTTGTTCAAATTTCTTTCTTCGCTCCATATAAGTAATCCTCCAAATAATAAAAGTATATATTTATAATAGTTCAACCTGATGGCCTGAATAGTAACAGTTTCCTCGCCCCATTGACTGTTACATGAAATCTTATATTTGTCCAAATTTTAGCAAGTCTTTGTGTTTATTAGTATTTATTTCTCGGTAAAAGTCGATATCCTTTTGACCAGACACTTTCAATAATATCCTCAAGTCCCTCGTATAAGTCTAGTTTTTTTCGTAGGCGACTGATATTTACCATAATTGCCCGGCGGTCACTTTCCAAAAAAGACCCCCATACTTTGTTGCCGATTTCCTGAAAGGAGAATGCTTCACCTGGTTTCGTTGATAATAGGTGTAACAAGTCAAATTCACGATTAGACAAAGGAATCTCTTCTTCATTCCAGTATGCCTTATGTTCAATTAGGTTAATGGAAAGTGGTGGAAAAGATAAAATAGAGGAATCCTTAACTTTTTCTTTTACGGATTGGTAGCGTCTAATATTTACTTCAATTCTAGCAGATAGTTCTCGTAAGCTGTATGGCTTTGTGATATAATCGTCAGCACCAGTAAGGAGCCCCTGAATTTTGTCTTCTTCTGAAGCTTTTCCTGAAAGAAAAATAATTGGAATGTCTGTTAATTCACGTATTCGTTTACATGTAGCAAAACCATCAGTGTCAGGCATCATTACATCTAGAATAACACAGGAAAAATCATATTTTTTTAAAAATGCTATACCGTCCTTGGCAGTAACAACTGCTACAACATTGTATCCTTCCTTTAATAGGAATTTTTTATTCATAATAAGGATATCCTTATCATCATCAATAAGTAATAATCGATGCTTCATCAAAAAAATCTCCCCCTTCTAATGATTTTATCGCTTATTTATACTCCCTTTTTTGGGGTGGTTCTCCAAGAACACAAACGTAAGAATGCATGGTCTTGAATACACACATTTTCTATATTATAACGTATTTTTTGTCTAGAAAAAACAGTTTTTGAAAAAAATTGACAATTTTAATAGTGGATTTTATAATGAAATAATACTAGGGCAAAGGAGTTTATTGTATATAGTGTCTAGCTTGCCAGTGAATAGTAACAGAATATGTTCTATAGCAAAAAAGCTCTCCAGTGAGGGTTCGCACGAGTGGAAATGGAAGATAGAGGAGCAACTTTATGTCAGCAATTTATGGTATATATAGTGAAGAACAGGAAACATTTTGTATTCAGCCTATGGAAGAAGCATTAAATGAATACAAGATTGAACAATTTGCAAACATAAAATTTGATACGGGAGCATTTGGATGTGGGTTACAATTTTTTACAAAAGAATCTCATAATGAGATATTACCCTATGCAGATGTGAATACAAAGATCTATATGACTGCGGATGTGGTGTTAGATAATAGAGAAGAGCTTATAGCAAAGCTTGGTATAAAAGACAAAATGTGCCCAGATGGAGCAATGTTATACCAGGCTTATTTAAGGTGGGGAGAAGATTGTGTACATCACTTAAGAGGGGTGTATTCTTTTGCTCTTTACGACGGGAACAAGAAGACGTTTTATTTGTTTACAGATCATACAGGAAGTAGAACGGTTTATTATTACCAAAACAGTGGGAAAATATGCTTTGGAACTACAATGTCCTCTGTTTTAAGTGTGGTAGAAAAAACGGAATTTGATGAGAAATGGATTACCATATGTGAAGCTGCAAGCACACCGGATATGTGTCTTTATCCGGATTTAACACCATATAAGAATATTTATCAATTAGAGGCAGGGCATTATTTAAAGGTGTCTACAGTGGGACTGGAAAAAATAAGATATTGGAATCCTTTGAAACAGTTTAAAGCTCCAATAAAATTTGAAGATGAAAAATGTAAGCAATTATTTTTGAAGGCGTTCCAACGCTGTGTAAAAGACTTGCTTCGTGATGATGTTGAAATTGGTGCCATGGTAAGTAGTGGGTTAGATTCTACATCTGTAGTTAGTATTGCTGCCAGTTATTTGAGCGAAAAAGGGAAAAAATTATTTGCATATACTTCTATACCGGAAGAGGATTTTAAGATGGAGGATTTACAGTATATTGTCGATGAATCATGGGGGCAAAGAGAATTAAAGAAGCAATATAAAAATATTCAAGAATGTTTGTTATCCTGTCCCAATATGGACGGATTTACAAAGTTAAATAAGCTGGTCCCTTTATTAGAGATTCCAGTCAAATCTGCACCGAATGTAATGTGGATTGATGAAATATATAAAAAAGCAAAAGCCGATGGGTGTAGAATATTATTAAAAGGGCAGTATGGAAACGGTACAATTTCCTATGGGAAAATACTAACGTTATTACATCATTACATATCAAAAGGAAGATTTTTCAAAGCATATAAACAAATGAACATGTTTGGAAGTAGAAATGCTGTTCCAAGAAAAAAGATTATAAAAGCATATTTTTCTATATGGAAAGAGAAGAATGCGAAGGTAGATTTTATGTCAGAATCCTTTGTAAAAAAGGATTTGCTTGAAAAATACAGGGTTAATGATACCGTATTTCGACTAACCAAACAATTTGGTGGCGGAATGCTAGATACCCAAAAACAAAGAAAGAATTTTTTATTAGATATGACAAATTTAGCCCAACTGGCAGCCTATGATACAAAATTTAGCCTGATACATGGTGTGTTAGTAAGGGATCCTACAAAAGACAAGAGAATGATAGAGCTATGTTTGCAATTGCCTATGGAGTGTTTCGTATATGATGGTGTGGAGAGGCGCTTGGTTCGGCAGTATATGAAGGGAATCGTTCCCGATAGCATATTAAATGTGGTAAAACAAAGAGGTATGCAAAGTGCGGATTATGGGAGCAGAATTGAAAAACACTGGGACACAGTCCGTACTATGGTTGTAGATGGTTTAAAGAAAAAACAATTATATAGATATTTGGATAAAAAGAAATTAGATAGTTTTTTAGAACTATTACAAAGGGAAGATTTTCTTGAAACAGCCAATCGAAAAGAAATTTATGCAAATGCCATGAACTTATACGCTTTTTCAGTTTTTTTATGTAATGATTAGAGTATCGAAAGCATCAAAGGTGATTCTTTCATACTATATATATGACGTAGCAGGCTGGTCTGTAAATACCATGTATAGTATGAAAGAAGAGCGTAAACTACTTTTGACTTATTAATCATGTAATAAAAGATAACAGTTTAGCTATTGGTTGGATTGTTCTACAGATATATCAAAATGGAGGCAAATGTAAAATATATGAAGTTCTATAAAATGTATGGATTAATTATAAAAAGTGAATTTGAAATTCCTGAGGCATATGAAATAACAGAGCAGAAGCAGTGGGATGTTTTTGTTGAGATGGGACAACCTTCTATGGAGATATTAAAACAGGCAAAGGAAGGGAAAGTATGTCAATTAGAAAAGGGTAAAATGTGGTTTTATCTTGAAAATATGGGATTGTTTTACACAGAAAACGGGAATTATATTAGAATTTACAGAGAGACGGAAAGGTTAACGGATTTAGCAAGAAATTCTTATTTAACCGGAACTGTTATGGGATTAATCCTATTTCAACGTGGTATTATTCCCATACATAGTGGTGCGGTTGCCAAGAACGGAAAAGTAGTATGTATTGTGGGATACAGTGGTGCAGGAAAATCCACCACCAGTGTTATGTTACGGGAAAAAGGCTGTGAGTTTGTGTCGGATGATGTATCTGCTATAAGAATAGAAGATAAAAAAGTTATGGTAAGTCTTGCTTTTCCACAACAAAAGCTATGTAAGGATGCAGCTTTGCGCCAAGGGTATCATTTAGAGGATCTCATATATATAGATGAGTTTCGTGATAAATACGCAATTCGTTTACAAGACGGATTTATAAAAGAAGCTTTGCCTTTGGGGGCAATTGTGGAATTAGAAGTAGCAGCCGGTGAAAGTGTTGAAGTACGAGAGATTGTTGGTATTGAGAAGATGGAGCTGCTATTTCGAAACATTTATAGGGGGCTTGCCTTAAATGAGATAGGCATGTCAGGAGAAATGCGAAGGAATATTTTAAAGATTGCAGAAAAAGTACCAATGTATCAAATAAAACGTCCAATAGAGGGATATCATACAGAGGAAATTACAGAAAAGATTCTTAAGTTGCTATGGGACGCTGGTTAATCAAATTGTTTATTTTTCTTTTTTCATAATTAAAATCCTTTCGTTTTTCGTAGGCAGAAACCCACTACCTTTAGGTGGTGGGAGGAGCCTTGTGAATTGTAGCTGTTATCCTTGGTTTTCTATGTATTTTTGTATAGTGGCTGACGATACCTCGCCTATAC
>JAFQAU010000129.1 GCA_017399885.1 Lachnospiraceae bacterium | reverse complement strand
GTTTTTAACTTTTATATAATGCAAATCCTGTACCATATAATTATTACCATCTAATGTAAAAATACAGGACTTTATATAATCCCCATTATGTTCTAAATAAAATTTTCTTAACATCTGTGGAAAGATTATTCCAAATCTCTCTTCTACTTCTCTAATATCTTCCTCTGTTATTGCATACTCTCTATGTGTTTCTTGGATTATATTATACATTTTGTTTTTCTCCTATCTTACGATTTGTATGTTTTTCCTGTTACTGCCTTAAAATCCATCTAAAATTGCTTCGCAATGGGATTTTGACTTTCCAAATCTACGTCTTCTTACGGCATACGCAGTAAATGCGTATGCCTGCTGAACAGTTACTAATATTCTCTCATTACCTCACCTGTGAAGGTATTCCAGCCATCCACCTGTAGCAGTTCCTCGCTTCCATACTGCTTCGCAAATGGAATCTTGATTAACAAAGGCTCTACTATCTTGTGAATTTATTAAAACGGATCTGCTCCTTCAATCAGTTTAAAAAACTCATCAATCGTTTTACATACAAAAACAGGATTCTCTATATCTAGTCCATCAATAAAATACACGCTTTCATCCTCTGTATTCCAATAATAACGTTCTCCCCCTGGATCATGTGCAAGAGGAACCATCATAGCCGGAATAAATCCATCCTGCCTATCCCACTGCATTATTAACTCCAATGCAGCATTAGGATGCTTTATGTAAAACATCTCTGCTACCATATAATTATTTCCATCTAATGTAAAAATACAGGACTTTATTAAATCCCCATTATGTTCTAAATAAAATTTTCTTAAAATCTGTGGAAAGGTTATTCCAAATCTCTCTTCTACTTCTCTAATATCTTCCTCTGTTATGGCATATTCTCTATGTATTTTTTTGATTATATTATACATTTTGTTTTTCTCCTTACTATTTGTATGTTTTTCCGGTTACTGCCTTATATTGTGCACATCCTCCCGAATGAGGATAGGATGCTTCATGAGCCTCTCTCACTACCAATTCCATCGTTATTTCATTCTCTGCTACATTATAGTCATCCAGATGATGCCATGTGTACCCTTCTGGTCTGCTTTCTATTCCATATTTTTCTTTTATATACTTATCTGCCTGTGCGAAATCCTGGGGTCTACTTCCTGTTGCCTTTATGGTCACTATCATTTTATTTCCATCCTTCTTGTAAATATATTCTGAATTTGCGAAGGATGGTCCACCATTTGGTGTTTTCTCTACTCCTATGTAACCTTTTTCTAATGCTTTTTCATACCCTTTTCTACTTGCGTTGTAATCCTGTGCCGCTTTATCCGCTACTGCTTGTAACTCCTCATCACTTAACTCTGTGATTGCAATTCCACCAGTAACAGGACCGCCATTTCTGCTTTCTCCATTTAGGAAAGCGGTTACCTTTTCAAAGGTCTTGTTGATGTTCTCGCTGGCGGTTTCTCCCTTCTCTGTTCGTTCGAGGATATCTACTGCCAGATCTACATTTCGTATGAATTCTGCACTGTCGGTGACCGGAACTTCCGCCCGGGCGG
>JAFQAU010000128.1 GCA_017399885.1 Lachnospiraceae bacterium | reverse complement strand
TAGATTACATAAAGCTATTTCAATTCATTGATTAGCTAAGTAAATTATAAATTTTTGTATAGGAGGTAAATATGCAGCAGATTAAAGGGATTATTTTTGATATGGATGGCCTGATGATAGACACAGAAAAGCTTTTGCAGCGATATTGGTGTCAGGCCGCAAATGAATTTGGTTATCCAATGAAAAAAGAGCATGTATTAAAAATTCGCAGTTTGTCGGCAAAATATGCGATTCCTAAGTTAAAAGAAATGCTAGGAGAGGATTTTGATTATGATAAGGTTCGCGGGAGACGATTGGAACTTATGGCGGAGCATGTGGAAAAATATGGAATAGAAAAAAAGAAGGGATTGGATGAACTGTTAGATTATTTAAGAGAAAAAAAGTATAAATTAGCGGTTGCTACAGCTACAGATATCGATAGAACAACAGCTTACCTAAAAGCTATAGGAAAATTAGATTTCTTTCAGGGTATTGTTTGTGGGGGGATGTTAAAAAATGGAAAACCTGAACCGGATATATACTTGCGCGCCAGTGAAACTTTGGAATTATCACCTTGTCAATGCATGGCATTAGAAGATTCCCCTAACGGAATTTTATCTGCTTATCGTGCTGGTTGTATTCCTGTAATGATACCGGACTTAGATATGCCAGATACAAACACTAAAGCACTATTATACACTTGTGTTAAGGATTTATCAGAAATTATTCCATTACTAGATGAATTAGCGATAACAGCTCAGCCATGATGCCAAACTGTTATAGAATTCAAAAAATGGATAAAATAGTAAAAAAAACAGATTCTTATATTCATAAAAGTGCCATATTTGTATGTTAGGATGAACAAGTAAGAGGGTGGTTATGGAATTTTAGGAAAAAGGTAGTGTAATAACCGTTAAGAAACAATTGGGAGGAAATTTTATGAAGAAAAAGAGAATAGTAAGTCTTTTCCTTACAATGTTATTGGTGTTAGCAAGTATAATGTCACCAATTGCATTAGAAAACCAAGTAAAGGCAGCTACAGTAGTAGTGAAGTATGGGGGAAAGAAACATAGTTTTACAGCAAAAAAACAGACAACGGCTAAGGTAAATGGAAAGAAAATAAAAACACCTATACCGGGGTTGATTGTGGATGGTACTAATTTGGTATCGGTAAGAGTGTTTAAAGAAAAATCGTTGGGTGTTACATATAAGTATAATAGCAAAAAGAAAATAGTTACTCTTAAGAAAGATAAAACCACCATAAAAATAACCATGGGTTCCAAGTTTGCTTATGTTAATGGTAAAAAAACAACCATGCCAACAAAAGCATTAAGAGTGTATTATGAAAAAAAGAAAAAATATTATTTAATGGTACCCGCCAGATTTGTAGCTGAAAATTTAGGGTTTTCCTATGTCTGGGAAAATGGAAAGCGTATGTGTAAAATAACAACAATCAACGGGGAAAATACAGCTACTGCCACACCATCCGTGGAGCAAACGGTGTTACCGGAGGTATCCAATACACCAATAGTGGAGCAAACCGTAGTACCTGAATTGACTAATACACCAATCATAAGTCCTACTATTACTCCTACAGCAATCGTATCATCAACACCCAATATTACACCAACACCTGAATTGATTGAAACACCAATTGTATCCACAGGATCACAGATTACAGAGACACCACAAATAACAACAAATGGTGGTGCAACCATGAAACCGGATAATACAGAAGAAATGAAGGCAATGTGGATTTCATATTTAGAGTATGGAGGGGCAAAGAAAAGCAAAGAAGAATTTACCCATATGATAGACGAAATGTTTACTAAGTCTTCGGAATACGGTATGAATACAGTAATAGTACAGGTAAGACCATTTAGTGATGCAATGTATGATTCCGAGTATTTCCCATGGTCAAAATATGCGTCTGGGACAATTGGCACAGATCCGGGATATGATCCGTTGGAAATTATGGTTGATTTAGCCCATAAAAAGAATTTAAAAATTCAAGCATGGATTAATCCATATCGAATTACAGCGGACACAACAGATGAATCCACGCTACCTGGTGGTCATCCTGCAAAGAAATGGATGAATAGTAGTAGTGAAGGGACACAAAGAAGAGTGTTAAGCTATGGAGGAAAATTATATTATAATCCCAGCAAGGCAGCAGTACGGGAATTAATTGTAAATGGAGTAAAAGAGATTGTAAAAAATTATGATGTGGATGGGATTCATTTTGATGATTATTTTTATCCACAGCTTGGCAGTAGTTATAAGAAGGTGTTTGATGCCAATGAATACAATTCATACGTGGAGAATTGCAAGGAAGAAAATGTTACAGCAAGTAGCATAGTAAGCTGGAGACGGGGAAATGTTAATAAATTAGTAAAGCAAGTATATAAGGCAATAAAGGAGATAGATCCTAATGTGGAATTTGGTATTAGCCCTGCAGGAAACATAAATAATTTGTTAAGCTCAACTGCCTATTATGCTAATGTGAAAAAATGGATGTCAAGTAATGACTTTGTTGATTATATTTGTCCGCAGATTTATTGGAGTTTTAAAAATAAAACATGTCCCTATGCGGAAACAGTAGATGATTGGCTAGAACTAAAAACCAGTGAAACAGTAAAGTTGTACATAGGAATTGGTGTGTATCGTGCAGGAAGTAATTTGGAAAGTGAATGGGCAAATTCCAATACCGTATTAAAACGGCAGATCGAATATGGCAGAAGTAAAAAGGGTGTAAGTGGATTCTTTTTCTATCGTTATGCATCATTTCAACAATCAGCAACGAAAAAAGAAATAAAAAATTTATTACCATTGTTAAAAAATGAAGATTAATTGCAATATGGTAAAGAATGCGGTTTACGTGTCATTTGTTCGATATGTAAACCGTATTTTTTCTCTATAGGGAAGTGCTTGTCCTATAAAGAAGAAAACATTCTGCGGGGATGTGTATACACATATTTTACTTAACGAGGTACAAGTTTTGTAAAAAAACGAACGGAGTAGATTCGTAAGGAGTATTATTGCAAAAAGCATGCAACACACAACTTAACAAATGAGTCCATGACTCAACTGTTACAATTATATATAAAAAATAGTAATATTATAGTTGCAAAATGTGAAAAAAGGGGAAATTCAGCATGTTAAGTAGGTTAATGTTGAAATTTTTTCGAAAATAGTTTATGCTAAAGACAGTGTCTTATGAATTTTTTATGTTATTTTTTACATAAAGAAAAAGTGGACGACACGGAATCAAATATTGAAGAGCAAAGGAGATAAAAATGCAGACATTATCACTGGAAAAAGAGTTAAAAGAAAATGCGTATCCTGGAAGAGGGATTGTGATTGGTAAGTCCAAGAATGGGAAATATGCTGTAACAGCCTACTTTATTATGGGTAGAAGTGAGAACAGTAGAAATCGTATATTTGTTGAAGAGGGACAAGGCATTCGTACACAGGCATTTGATCCTTCAAAATTAAGTGATCCAAGTCTTATTATTTATGCACCAGTTCGGGTATTGGGTAATAATACAATAGTAACTAATGGAGATCAAACAGATACAATTTATGACTTGATGGATAAGCAACAAACTTTTGAACAGGCACTACGTACAAGAGAATTTGAACCTGACGCTCCTAATTATACACCAAGAATTTCCGGAATAATGCATGTGGAGAATGGAGAGTATGATTATTCTATGTCAATTCTAAAGAGTAATAACGGAAATCCAGATGCCTGCAATCGTTATACATTTGCGTATAGTAATCCGATAGCTGGAGAAGGACATTTCATTCATACATATATGTGTGACGGAAATCCACTTCCAAGCTTTGAAGGAGAACCAAAGCTTATAGAAATTCCAGATGATATGGAAGCTTTCACAGAAATGCTTTGGAATAGCTTAAACGAGGAAAATAAAGTATCATTATTTGTTCGTTATATTGACATTGCTAGTGGTACTTATGAAACAAAGATTATAAACAAAAATAAATAAAATGATATGATTTAATTTGTGGAAATGCTACTCAAAAGATAGCGGATAGAAAGAATGGAGGCAAACATAATGAAAGAATTAGAATTAAAATATGGATGTAATCCCAATCAGAAACCTTCAAAGATATATTGCAACGATGGAGAACTTCCAATACAAGTTTTAAATGGTAAACCAGGATATATTAATTTTTTAGATGCTTTCAATGGATGGCAGTTAGTAAAGGAATTAAAAAAAGCCACAGGACTTCCTTCAGCTACCTCATTTAAGCATGTTTCACCAGCTGGTGCTGCGGTAGGTCTTCCATTATCTGAAGTGGAGGCTAAGATATATTGGGTAGATGATTTAGGTGAGTTATCTCCTTTAGCTTGTGCATATGCAAGAGCAAGAGGCGCGGATCGTATGTCTTCCTATGGGGATTTCATTTCTTTGTCGGATGTGTGTGACGTATCTACAGCAAAGATAATAAAAAGAGAATTCTCTGATGGAATTATTGCACCAGGATATGAACCTGAAGCACTTGAAATTTTAAAAGAGAAGAAAAAAGGTTCTTATGCGATTATTCAAATAGACCCTGATTACGAACCAAATCCAATTGAACACAAAGAAGTATTTGGAATTACATTCGAACAGGGAAGAAATGAGCTAAATATTGATAAAGATTTCTTATCAAATATTGTAACAGAAAATAAGGAAGTTCCAGAATTAGCTAAAATTGATATGATTATTTCTTTGATTACGCTAAAATATACACAGTCAAATTCTGTATGTTTTGTAAAGGGTGGACAGGCAATTGGTATTGGTGCAGGACAGCAATCAAGAATTCACTGTACAAGATTAGCGGGAAGTAAGGCGGATAATTGGTTTTTACGTCAATCTCCACAGGTTCTAAACTTACCATTTATAGAAGGTATGAAACGTGCAGAAAGAGACAATGCCATTGATTTGTACATTGGAGAAGATTATATGGACGTGCTATCAGATGGAGCATGGCAAAAAATATTTACAGAACAGCCTCCAGTGTTTACAAAAGAAGAGAAGGAAGCTTGGCTTGCCAAGAATTCAGATGTAACTCTTGGTTCTGATGCATTCTTCCCATTTAGTGATAATATAGAACGTGCTTTTAGAAGTGGGGTAAAATATATTGCGCAGCCAGGTGGTTCTATTCGTGATCAAGATGTAATTGATGCATGTAATAAACATGGTATAGCAATGTGCTTTACTGGAATTCGTCTATTCCACCACTAAAATTACATAAGATGTTTAGTAACTCCTGTCTCAAATATGTAAATAATAAGTAGAGGGAGTATAAAAATAGAAAAAAGGTATTCTACCATACATGTTTTTGTTGGTAGAATACCTTTTTTGTTCCTTAGAAAAAGTTCTTCATCATTTCCTATAGAGTCTTCGAACAGGGAGGTTATAGATTGGCAAGGAAGTTACACGGTGTACTTAATTGTATAGCTGTTTAACAAATTGGTTGAATTGTTAAAAAATTAGAAAAAAAGGAAGTTTAATTTGTTGATTTTTTTCTTTGTAACATATATAATTGAAAATGTGATATTTATTATACATTTACAGATTTTGTGAATATAATATCAAATAATTTATCGCAAAGGTATATGCGTAAATAGAAAGATGGAGGGCTGATAGGATGAGTAGTTCAGGACAAACAGTGGCAAAGAATCGAATTCAGAATTTGTTAGATGATAACAGTTTTGTTGAAATTGGTGCCAAAGTAACAAAAAGAAATACTGACTTTAATTTAGGGGAAAAACAGGTTCCTGCGGATGGTGTTATTACCGGATATGGTTTAATTAATGGTAGTATGGTATACGTCTATAGTCAGGATATGACTGCCCTTGGAGGGGCCATTGGTGAGATGCATGCAAAGAAGATTGCACATATTTACGATTTGGCGATGAAGATAGGGGTGCCGGTAATTGGATTAGTAGACTGTGCTGGATTAAGATTACAGGAAGCTACAGATGCATTAGATGCATTTGGTAATTTGTATGTAAAGAAGGTAATGGCCTCAGGTGTAATTCCACAGATTACAGCTGTGTTTGGAAATTGTGGTGGAGGAGTTGCTGTTGCCAATGCACTAGGCGATTTTACCTTTATGGAAGCAGATAAAGCAAAAGTGTTTGTAAGTACGCCTAATGTTCTTGATGGTAATTATACAGAGAAATGTGACACGGCTAGTGCACAGTATCAGGCTAGTTGTGGTAATGTAGATTTTGTATGTCAGGAATCTGAAATTTCTGAACAGATAAGACAATTAATTTCTATTATTCCAACCAATAATGAAGATGATAATTCCTTTGAAGAATGTGCTGATGATTTAAATCGTGCATGTGTAGCCTTTGATGGAGAGGTCCGTGATCCGAGAATGGCATTGATTGATTTG
Source organism: Lachnospiraceae bacterium (assembly GCA_017399885.1). Classification (GTDB taxonomy): domain Bacteria; phylum Bacillota; class Clostridia; order Lachnospirales; family Lachnospiraceae; genus CAG-411. Next base: position 13,010 of record JAFQAU010000128.1, on the reverse strand, counting down.
TCAGATAATGGGTTCTTTATGGAAACAAAGAAAGAATATGCCAAAGAAATGGTAACTGGATTTATTCGATTAAATGGAATGACAGTGGGTGTGGTTGCAAATGCTATGTCGTTAACGGATGAAGAAGGAAAAGAAATTGAAAAATTTGCAAATGTACTTACAACAGATGGTTGTAGAAAGGCTACAGGTTTTGTTAAGGTATGTGATGCCTTTCATATTCCTATACTTACATTAACAAATGTAAAGGGATATAAAACAACTGTTGAAGAGGAAAAGACGATTGGTAGAGCAGTAGCAGAGTTAACATATACCTTTACCAATGCAACATCTGCAAAGGTTAATTTAATTGTGGGGGAAGCATTTGGTAGTGCATATGTAACTATGAATTCTTCACATATTGGTGCAGACATGGTATTTGCATTACCACATGCCAAAATTGGTATGATGGATGCCACACAGGCCGTTAAGATTATGTATGCAGAAGAAATTAATGCGTCAAATGATGTGGAAGCAAAGATTTTAGAAAAAGCAAATGAATATGAAGCAATGCAAAGTAGCGTTGAAATAGCAGCGTCTCGTGGCTATGTAGATAATGTGATAGAAGGAAGCTCTGTTCGTAAACAGATGATTTATGCGTTTGAAATGTTATTTACAAAGAGAGATGACAGACCAAGCAAAAAGCATGGAACCGTTTAAGTGAGGTGGAACAGAATATGAAAAAAAGACTAGTAGTGGCATTGACTACAATTCTATGTACTATATGCGTTATATTACAGTTTTCGGGTTCTCCTATAGTTTGTCAGGCGGAGAGTGAAATAGTTATAACAGGAAATGTGGAAAATCAAGAAGTATATGCGGCAGAGCTGGAAGAACAGTATAACTATTGGCTTAATGCAGATTTCAATACCCTTTTGGAAGAAAACAGAAGTACTATGGATCAGGCTAATATTGAAATTGCAGAGGGCTGGATTGCATTAAAAGAAAAACTTGGTGCTACAAAAAATATTACAGAGAAAATTTTTGCTCTTACTGAAGAAGGTAGTATTGAAGCTTCTTTAATAGCAGTGCATGAAAATGGAAGAATTAAATTTACCATATTCTTTAGTTTAGATGGACAATATTTGGATACAGAAGTTGTTGAATATGCTGAAGAAGAGAATTTATCATTAAGTGATAAGATGACAAAAGCAGGAATCAATACAATTATGTCAATTACGGTTGTGTTTGTGGTTTTGATTTTCATATCTGTTATTATTTCTCTTATGAAATTTATTCCAAAAATTCTTGGTTTAGAGAAGAAGGAGTCTGTGGAGATAGCTAAGGAAGTAAGAGAAGAAAGTAGTGTCGAAGAAGATGTTACAGATGATACAGAGTTAGTTGCAGTAATTACCGCTGCTATTATGGCAAGTATGGGAGATGAAGCCCCAGAAGATGGTTTGGTGATTTCGTCAATTAAGCGTAGAACAGCAAGTAAATGGAAAACAAGATAACTTTAGGAGGTATAGTAAAATGAAGAATTATACAATAACAGTAAATGGAAATGTTTATGATGTAACAGTTGAGGAAGGAACATCCACAGGTGCAGTAGCTTCTACACCTGTAGCTACACCAAAGAAGGTAGTGGCACCAAAGGCAGCCGCTAATACAACAACTGCAGGAGCACAAGGAAATGTAAAAGTAAATGCACCTATGCAAGGTAAAATATTATCTATAAAGGCATCTGTAGGACAATCAGTGAAAAAAGGTGAAGTACTTATGATTCTAGAGGCTATGAAAATGGAAAATGAAATCGTGGCACCTGAGAATGGCACTATTGCCAGCATTAATGTAGCATCTGGAGATAAAGTAGAGTCTGGTGCAGTTTTAGCAACTCTAAATTAAAATGGTTACGTTGAAAGAAAATACAATAGAAAGGAAATGCCACACATTCTTTCAATAAAAAGTGGCAATATCATTAGAAAATGATGATATATGTGGTGTCAATATGGATTATGTATTAAACACATTAAATAATTTAGCACATCAAACAGCGTTCTTTAGTTTAACATGGGGTAACTATGTTATGATTTTGGTTGCATGTGTGTTTCTATATTTAGCGATAAAAAAAGGATATGAGCCATTATTGTTAGTGCCAATTGCTTTTGGTATGTTACTTGTTAACATGTATCCGGATATAATGGCAACACCAGAGGAGACTTCAAATGGAATTGGAGGTTTATTACACTATTTCTTCCTACTAGATGAATGGAGTATTCTTCCGTCTTTAATTTTCCTCGGTGTTGGTGCTATGACAGACTTTGGGCCGTTGATAGCCAATCCAAGAAGTTTTTTGCTTGGAGCAGCAGCACAGATAGGAATTTTTTCAGCTTACTTAATGGCTATACTTATGGGATTTAATGATAAGGCGGCGGCAGCAATTTCTATTATTGGAGGAGCGGATGGTCCGACTTCGTTGTTCTTATGTAGTAAGCTTGGACAGAATGAGTATATGGGTCCTATTGCAGTAGCTGCATATTCTTATATGTCATTGGTTCCAATTATTCAACCACCAATTATGAAATTATTAACAACAGAAAAAGAACGTAAAATAAAAATGGAACAGCTTCGTCCGGTTTCTAAATTGGAGAAGATTTTATTCCCTATTATTGTAACTGTGGTAGTAGTTTTAATATTACCTTCTACAGCACCATTGATTGGTATGCTTATGTTGGGTAACTTATTTAAAGAGTCTGGGGTTGTAGACCAATTGATGGAAACAGCTTCTAATGCATTAATGTATATTGTTGTAATTTTGCTTGGTACATCTGTAGGTGCAACAACAAGTGCGGAAGATTTCTTACAGCCTACCACATTAAAAATTGTTGCTTTAGGATTGATTGCCTTTGCGATTGGAACTGCAGCAGGTGTGCTATTTGGAAAACTAATGTGCAAATTAACAGGTGGAAAGGTAAATCCTTTGATTGGTTCAGCAGGGGTATCGGCTGTTCCGATGGCGGCTAGAGTATCGCAAAAAGTTGGTGCACAGGCAGATCCTAGCAACTTTTTATTGATGCATGCAATGGGACCTAATGTTGCTGGTGTAATTGGGACAGCAGTAGCAGCGGGTGTGTTTATGGCCATCTTTGGAGTATAAACGAATAGAAAAAGAATTTAGGAGGTAGTATAATGGCAGAACAGGGAAATATAAAGAAACCAGTAAAGATTACAGAAACAGTATTACGTGATGCCCATCAGTCTCTGATTGCTACAAGAATGACAACGGAGCAGATGTTACCAATTATAGATAAAATGGACAAGGTTGGATTTCACGCAGTGGAATGCTGGGGAGGAGCTACTTTTGATGCGTCCTTGCGATTTTTAAAGGAAGATCCTTGGGAAAGATTACGTAAATTAAAAGATGGATTTAAGAATACAAAGCTTCAAATGCTATTCCGCGGGCAAAACATATTGGGATATAATCATTACGCAGATGATGTAGTAGAGTATTTTGTACAGAAATCCATAGCAAATGGTATTGATATTATTCGAATATTCGATTGTTTAAATGATGTTCGTAATTTGCGAACAGCAGTAAGTGCAGCCAATAAAGAGAACGGGCATGCTCAGATAGCGCTTTCCTATACATTGGGAGATGCGTATACAATGGATTATTGGAAAGATATGGCAAAGCAGATTGAAGAAATGGGAGCCAAATCTTTATGTATTAAAGATATGGCTGGTCTTTTAACTCCGTATAAAGCAACCGAGCTTGTTGAGGTTTTAAAGGATGCAGTAAATATACCAATTGATTTGCATACACATTACACATCAGGTGTAGCATCAATGACATACTTAAAGGCAGTGGAAGCTGGTTGCGATATTATAGATACCGCTATGTCTCCAATGGCAATGGGTACAAGTCAGCCTGCTACTGAGGTGTTGGCAAAGACCTTTGAAGGAACACCATATGATCCAGGTTTGGATCAGAATTTATTAGCAGAGATTGCAGCATACTTTGCACCATTACGTGATGAATGGCTTAAAAATGGAAGAATGAGTACCAAGGTATTAGGCGTTAATATTAAGACCCTATTGTATCAGGTTCCTGGTGGTATGTTATCTAATCTGGTATCACAGCTTGAAGAAATGGGAGCATCTGATAAATTCCAAGATGTATTAGAGGAGGTTCCAAGAGTGAGAAAAGATTTTGGAGAGCCACCATTGGTAACTCCTTCTTCACAAATTGTTGGAACACAGGCTGTATTAAATGTGGTATCTGGGGAAAGATATAAAATGGTTACAAAAGAATCTAAGAAGCTGTTATCAGGTCAGTTTGGACAGACAGTAAAACCATTTGATAAAGAAGTACAAAAGAAATGTATTGGGGATGAAAAAGCAATTACATGTCGTCCTGCAGATTTAATTGAACCACAGTTAAAGTCTCTAGAAGAAGAAATGAAGCAGTATAAGCAACAGGATGAGGATGTACTTACTTATGCATTATTCCCACAGGTTGCTATGGATTTCTTTAAATATAGAGAGGCACAACAATCAAAAATTGATTCTACAGTTGCCAGTGAAGAAAATAAAACGTATCCTGTATAGGAAGTTTGCCCAATTATCTAGTGGATAATTGGGCTTTTTAAACAAATGAAAAAACATTTGAAAACAAGTTTATTTAAGTGTGCAAGAGAGTTTTTTATAAATGGAAATATTGAAAAATAAAAGGGTAAAAGAAAAATAAAGGAAAGGTAAAATATGCAAACACATATCTTTTGCTCTTGGTGTTTGCGCATATCTGATACAAAATGTATTTGATAGGTTTGGTGCAAGTTATGTTGGATTGGAAAGAGAGTGTTTATTCAGATGGGACAAAAGCTTTTGTGAGCAATCCTTTTCCCAAAATGGATGATAAAATAAAAGTAGGCATAAGGCTTTGGGAGGAAGCACCAGTTTCTTATGTTTTACTAAGATTAAAAAGAGATGGACTAGAATTTTTGATCGAAATGAATGAAAAGGAAAATAAAAATGGTCTAAAGTACTACGAATGTGAATTAGAAATTCATGACAAGATTACCCAATACCATTTTTATCTGGTTAGCCAAGGAGTAATTTATTATTATAACCAAAAAGGTATTTTTACGGTTATGCCAGATGAAACTTATGATTTTAAGATAATAGCTGATTATGAGCAAGCTTCATGGGTAAAGGATGCTGTCTTCTATGAAATATTCCCAGATCGTTTTTGTAGAGGAAATAATTCTACAATAAGAGTGAAGGAAGGAGAGTATAGTTACTTTGGTCATGAAACGAAGGCGGTTCAAAATTGGCAAGAAGAGCCTAAAGATTTTAGAGAGGCATTTTGTTTGGATTTTTATGGTGGTGATTTATATGGTATACAAGATAAAATTGCGTACTTTAAGGAATTGGGTGTAAATGCATTATATGTAACTCCAATATTTAAAGCATCTAGTGTACATCGATATGATTGTGTTGATTATTTCCAAGTAGATGAGCATTTAGGGGGAGATAGTGCTTTAATAGAATTGACGGAAAAATTGCATAAGGAAAACATGAAATTGATTGTGGATATATCTCTTAATCACACAGGAATGAATCATAAATGGTTTAATCGTGAAGCTATTTTTTACTCTGTGGCTCAAGGTGCTTATCGGTCAGCTAATGCCAAGGAAAAAGAATTTTATTATATGGATGAAGATAAGAACTACGCATGTTATGGAAATATTCCTATGATGCCAAAATTAAACTATGGTTCAAAAAAATTACGAGAGATTATGTATCAGGGAGAGGATTCTGTATTAAAAAAATGGCTGCGAGAACCATATAACATTGATGGGTGGAGATTTGATGTAGCAGCTACTACCGGCCAGTATCAAAATGATCATTTTCAACATGAAATTTGGAGAGAAGTGTATAAGCAAGTAAAGAGTACAAATCCAAAGGCCTATCTTTTAGCTGAGGATTGGAATGATGCACAAGAATTCTTGCAAGGAGACCAATGGGATGGTATTATGAACTTTGTTGGTTGTGGTAGACCGATTAGAGACTATGTTGGTCAACTGGATTTTCGAATTGCAAGAAAGGATATTTTGAAAGAAGTAAAACCGAATAATACTAGTGTAGCACTTGCAGAACGTATTACTAATTTTTACGGAAAGCTACCCCAAGCTATTCAGGAAACACAGTTTAATATGTTAGGTTGTCATGATGTAAGTCGTTTGTATAATTACGAAAATATTTCTTTTTCTCATTATAAAATGGCTAACATACTAATGTATATGTTACCAGGGTGCGTTTGTATGTATTATGGAGATGAGATAGGCTTGGAAGGTAGAGTTAATAGCACAGAGGGTTGTCGCTTTCCTATGAATTGGAATGAAAATTACAAAGAAAATGAATATTTTCAGTTACATCAACGGTTAAACAACCTAAAACGATCATCAGATGCAATGAAAAAGGGAGGTTTTAAAATTTTATGGAAGAGTGATAACGTGTTTGCGTGTGCAAGATTCTATAAAGAAGAGCTATATATTGCAATTACTTCAATGGAGAAAGAGGATACAAAAGAAGTAAATATACCAATAATATTCTTTGGAAAACAATTTAGTATTCCTTCGTCCGATATATTTGGAAGTGAAATTACAGTAGAAAAAATAGAAAGTGGACAGGAAGTAGTAAAGATTGCTCCCGGAGTATCCTATTTGATTTGTGCAAGTGTAAATAATAGAGTATAAATACCACGTTGTCCATTGGTAAATAAGCATGCCGAATGAAGAGTAAAAATATAAACTATTAGGAGAAATGAAGAATGAATTTTGTAAGAAAAAACTTTAGGAAGATTAATGTTGCTTTTTTTGTGTTATTTCTTATAGTGACGATTATGCTATGTATCTTGCAACAGATGGCAGACATACATTATAGATTATTTAATTTGTCTAAAGCATCTCAAAAGCTAATTTTATTTGGATTTGTCATTTACATAGTAAATTGGTTGAGATTAAATTATAAGTATGAGAGAAATTGTAACACTGAAAAAAATAAGGGAAAAATGATAGGGTTATCTATTTTATTTGCACTAGGGAGTTGTCTGTATTATGTTATGAACTATGTTGGAAAAACATACGGAAAAATTCCTATGAGTCAAATAATGTATCATTTGAACGCCCCTTTAGAAGGAACGAATATGGGAACTTTTTCTGGGGCAATTTTTTTAGGCATTTTCGTAGTTATACTCGCAATTGTCGCTGTTTATGTTGGATATAATATACTGAACAAATTTAAACTTTCTAAAGGATACTTTGCATGGATGTTTACCTTGGGATTAATGATACTTGTTTATGATATAGCTTGGATAGAAAGATACTTCGAAATTACGAATTATTATCGTTTTACCCATGAAAAAACCACATTATACGAGGAATGTTATGTAGATGCAAGAGATATTGATCTTACTTTTCCTGAAAAAAAGAGAAATCTTATTTATATTTATATGGAATCTATGGAAACTTCTTTTACAAGTAAAGAAAATGGTGGAGCAATGCAGGAAAATTATATTCCGGAATTAACAGAACTTGCAAAGGAAGGAGAGTGCTTTGCGCATGATGGAAATATAAACGGTGCTTATACTATGGATGGAAGTACTTATACGGCCGCTGCTTTGGTTTCTCAAACAGCAGGAATACCGATTCATCCTAATTTTATAAGTAATCAAACGGTAAATGATAATAACGCAAAATTGGACGACACCTTTCTGCCGGGAGTCTGGAATTTAGGGGATATTTTAAATGCACAGGGGTATAATCAAAAATTTTTGATAGGATCCGACAAGACTTTTGGTGGAAGAGATACATATTTTACAAGTCACGGAAATTATGAAATCTTTGATTACTATTCGGCAATAGAAGAAGGAAAAATTGCTGATGATTATAAAGTATGGTGGGGATATGAAGATAAAAAATTGTTTTCTTATGCAAAAGAGGAGTTATTAGAATTGGCAGAACAGGATAAACCATTTAACTTTACAGTCTTAACTGTTGATACACATTTTACAGATGGATATTATTGTGAAGATTGTGGAAATGCATTTGATACCCAATATGCTAATGTGTTGGCATGTTCCAGTAAAAAAGTATATGAATTTGTAAGATGGATTCAGGAACAGGATTTTTATGATAACACTACCATTGTTTTGGCAGGTGATCATTTAACAATGGATGAAAAGTTTATGATTTCTCAAAATGCTGAAAAATTTGACAGAAATACATATGTAAGTATTATTAACGGAGATGCTGCTGTGGAAGAAGTAAAAGAGAGAAAATATACAACGTTAGATTTATTTCCAACTACTTTAGCAGCAATGGGGGTAGATATAGAGGGAGAGAGATTAGGTTTGGGAGTAAATTTATACTCTACAGAGGAAACGTTATTGGAAGAATATGGATATAAAAAACTAAATGAGGAAATGCAAAAAAATTCGGATTATTATTCGGAAACGTTATTGTACGCAAAAAACTAAAGGGAGAATAAGGGAATACCATGTTTAAGGAATTTTTAGCAAATAAAAGTATTAGGAAATATAGTATTATCTTAGGCAGCATTATATTTCTTTCAATTATAATATCTGTTTATTTGTGCTTTCAGAATCCTAAATTATTAAATCAAGTGGTAACTGCATCTAGTTATGGTTTACCAAGGAGTGGTAATAATCAGGATAGTCAAGCTATAGGGGAAATATTTGGCGATAAAGTTGTTGAACAAACTTTTTTAAGTACAAAGGAGAATATAACCAGTATATCAGTTGGCTTTGTGGCTTATGAAAGGTTCAATGACAGTCATATAACTGTGGAATTATGGGATGATGCAAAGGAATGTATGTATGATGCATGGACAATATCTGCTCATGATCTTACCAGTTATTATAATAAGACTTTTACATTAGGGGAAAAAATAGAAAATACAAAAGATAAAATATATAGAGTTGTAATTTATTCTAAGGATGCCACTGTAGGTAATGGAATATCATTGCATAAGATGACAAGAGATATTTATGAAGACGGTGTATGTTATATTAGCGGGGAAAAAGTAGATGGAAATATTCGACTTTTTATTGGATACGAATTAGAACAACCTATATCTTATAGTATGCAAAAAAATGCATTTTCACTATTTTTAAGAATTTGTATATATTTAAGTTTTATTTTCCTGTTTATAAATCAGATAATAAAAATGATAATAGATAGGAAAAAAATCATAAAAAAATTAAAAGAGCTTTGGACAATAGTAAATAAATCAAAAAAGCTACTATGTGTGTGTTTATGTGTGGCTTTAGTTGTTTCTATTTTTGTTGCTATATGTTTGCCAATTTTATCCTATGAGGAAGGGAAAGTAAATTTTCATATTTTTGGTTTTATATGGTGTTTGCTTATGGGATTTTTGGTTTATTTTGTGATGATGTGCAAAAAAACAAATTATATTAAAACAGAAGTTATATTTGTTGTTATAGCAATGTTCTTTGGTTGTTTATTTGTTTTTGGTGAACCAGTTAGTACATCCCTTAGTTGGGATGATGAGATTCACTATAGAGAGGTAGTGAAACTATCGTATCTATCGGAATCTTATATTCGAAAAGCTGATGCGTACATGATCAATCGTGCCAAAGTAAATGAATACCAAATTGGTAAAATAGAAGATACACAAAAAATGTTAAATGCCAGTTATTATGGAATCGAAAATGTAGTTAGTCAAAGTACACAATACTATACAACCATATATAATAAACTTGGATATTTACCTGCAGCTTTCGCATACGGAGTGGGAAGAAGTATAAAATTACCATATACATGGATTTTTTGCTTTGGCAAATTAGCTAATTTAATTTTGTATACATCACTGGTGTATATAGGTATAAAGCATATGAATTATGGAAAAACCATATTAGCTGCCATTGCTTTATTTCCAACCAATATATTTCAAGCCTCTAACTATACCTATGATTATTGGGTAAATGCGTTAACAATGCTGGGTATTGCACTAATCTTTTCCCTTTTGCAAGAGTATAGAAAAGAGGAAGGGAAAAACACAGTTTTAGCACTGGAAGTAAAAAATAAACGAATGCAAAAGATGGTAGGAATACTAGTGATTTTATTTTTGGGGATAGGACCCAAAGCTATATATTTTCCATTGCTATCTTTAATATTGATATTGCCAAATAAAAGTAAAAAAATAAAAAGGAAGCACTGGGCAATTTTGGTAGTTTTACTTGCAGTTGTTTTTGTGGCTGTATACAGTTTTATGGGGACATTTCTAAAAAGTGGATTTGGTAGTGGAGATTGGCGAGGAGGATATGATGTAAATCCAGCCTTACAGGTGAAATTTATTCTGGAAAATCCTATAGAATATACAAAAATATTATTGAAATATTTATTTGGTACTTATTTACGGTTTTCCAATAGCGCTTCTTATACCAATAGATTAGGGTTCTTAGAAATATCATTTTTTGGAGGTATTTCTATGGCTTTATTATTAGTAGCCATGCTTTTTGACAGAGGTAATAATAAAGAATGGACATGGAAGATGCGAGTGTTTGTAGGTTGTGTTGTTTTTGGGACACTTTCTTTGGTGGCAACAGCAATGTATATTTCGTATAATCCTGTTGGAAATTCTACTATTAATGGATGTCAGGCAAGGTACTTTTTGCCATTAATATTTCCACTTGCCTATATGATTAGTAATCAAAGAATATCAAATTACTTGAATCAAAAAATTGAGACAGAGAAATGGTATTATGCGTTTTTTTTCTTAAAAATAGTAGTTTTATTTGGAACGCAATTCACTTTATTAGTAATGCGTTATTATTAGATATATATAGCGTAACAGTTCAGTCTTCGGCTGAACTGTTACACGTTGTAATGAAAAGTACAGGATAAGGCTTGAAAAATCAAGGCTTATTGTTGTATGATTGATGTAAAAGAATGTAAGATAAAGGAATAAAAAGAAAGGTATTAAGGTGATAATATAAAGGTATTGGTAACTGGAGGTGCAGGATTTATTGCAAGTCATACAGATGTTGAATTGTTAAATGCCGGATATGAAGTTGTGGTAGTGGATAATTTATATAATTCAAGCAAGGAAGCGTTGTCTCGGATAGAAAAGATCACAGGAAAAAAGGTGACCTTTTATGAAGAAGATATTCGCAATGAAGCTGGATTGGAAAGAATCTTTAGGGAAGAAAAGCCTGATGCAGTTATTCATTTTGCAGGACTAAAGGCAGTAGGAGAAAGCTGTAGCAAACCTTTAATCTATTTTGACAATAATTTTAATGGAACAGTAAATTTATTAAAGGTAATGGATCGTGTAGGTGTTAAAAATCTAGTATTTAGTTCTTCTGCTACAGTATATGGAATTCCAAAAGAGGTGCCAATTACAGAAGATGCACCATTATCTGTTTTGAATCCATATGGGAGAACAAAATTAGTTATTGAAGATATGTTACGTGATATTTATACATCAGATAATAGTTGGAATATCGCATTGCTTCGTTATTTTAATCCCATTGGTGCCCACGAAAGTGGAGAAATAGGAGAGGATCCACAAGGAATACCAAATAATCTGCTTCCATATGTTGCAAAGGTTGCTGTTGGAGAGTTGGAATGTATTAGTGTATTTGGGGATGATTATGATACGCCAGATGGAACAGGAGTAAGAGATTATATTCATGTTGTGGATTTGGCTATAGGGCATATTAAGGCATTGGAAAAATTACAAAAGAGTCCAGGGATTGTAACCTATAATTTAGGAACAGGAATAGGGTATAGTGTTTTAGATATTATTCAAAATTTTGAAAAAGCCTGTGGTAAAAAATTGCCATATAAAATTGTAGAAAGAAGACCAGGGGATGCCGCAATGTGTTATGCGAATCCTGAAAAAGCACAAAAAGAGCTTGGTTGGAAAGCAGAACGTGGAATTGATAAAATGTGTGAGGATACATGGAGATGGCAGTCTAAAAATCCAAAAGGATATCGCGGATAAAAACCTGTTAGAATAGTTGATTTTAAGGCGGTTGGATATTAATGCAAATAATCAGGGTTAAATTAATGTATGTATGGTGAGAAAAAATAGTAGGATCTTGTCAAAGTGCAGTAGTTGATTCTTTATATGAGTATGTTGCATTGATGTTCAATCGCTTAAAATTTTATGGATTGCCTAAGAAGGTTTTTTGTAAATTAATTATTATTTTGTAGGGAAGTATGAAGCGGTAGCTCTCAAGTTCCAAATAGTTATAGATATTTATGGTTAAAAGAAAGGAATTTTATTCATGGCAACAAAGTTTTATGGTGTAAAAAAAGGAAGGATACCAGGGGTTTATACAACATGGAAAGATTGTCAGGCACAGGTAATAGGATTTTCCGGGGCAATATACAAAGGATTTTTGAGTAAAGAAGAAGCAAATGATTTTGTGAAAGATATAGTGAGTGAAAATAAAGAAAAAACAAGCTTAGAAAAAGTACAAAATAAAGAAAAAATAAATTCGGAAATATATCCAACCATATCTTCAATATTGGAAGAACCAAATGAAGATGTTGCAGTGGCTTATGTAGATGGAAGTTATAATAACAGAACGAAAGAATTTTCTTATGGAGCAGTTATTGCATATAATGGTAAGGAGTACCATTATTCAGATAAGATGGATGATGAAGAGTTATCTGCAATGCGAAATGTAGCCGGAGAGATAAAAGGAGCTGAATTTGCAATGCAGTTTGCAAAGGAGAATAACTGTAAAAAATTATATATATATCATGATTATGAAGGAATATCAAGATGGTGTTTAGGGGAATGGAAAGCAAATAAGTTAGGGACAAAAGCCTATCAGGAATTTTATAATTGTATAAGGAAAACAGTAGAAATTATATTTGTAAAGGTAAAGGGACATTCTAATGATACTTATAATGATTTGGCAGATGAATTGGCAAAAAAAGCATTAGGGATACGATAATTGTTGAATTATGCAAGTG
>JAFQAU010000127.1 GCA_017399885.1 Lachnospiraceae bacterium | reverse complement strand
TACATTGTGCAGCATACACAGCAGTAGATGCTGCAGAAGATAATGTTGGAGTGTGTCGTAAGGTAAACGTAGATGGAACAGAGAATATAGCAAAGGCATGTAAGAAAAATGATATAAAGATGATTTATATTAGCACAGACTATGTATTTGATGGACAAGGAAGCAGACCGTGGGAGCCGGATGATAAGGTAACAGAACCTCTTAATGTATACGGAATGACAAAATATGAAGGCGAGCAGGCTGTGCAAAGGTATTTAGAGAAGTTTTATATTGTTCGAATTGCGTGGGTGTTTGGTGTAAATGGGAAGAATTTTGTAAAAACTATGCTTCGTCTTGGGGAAGAAAAAGGAGCTGTTAGTGTGGTAGATGACCAATATGGTTCACCAACATACACAGTTGACTTAGCTGTTTTATTATGTGATATGGTAGAGACAAATCGATATGGGATTTATCATGCTACAAATGAAGGCTTTTGTAACTGGTACGAGTTTGCTTGTGAAATATTTAGAAAGGCTAATATGGAGGTAGAGGTAACACCGGTTAGTAGTGAAAGTTTTCCAGCAAAAGCAAAACGTCCGGGTAATAGTCGTATGAGTAAGGAAAAATTAGACTTAAATGGTTTTAGAAGATTGCCTTCCTGGCAGGATGCAGTAGAACGCTATATTGATAGCGAGTTAAACTATAGTTCTAAATAAAAAAGACTGTCGCGCAAAGAAGTTTGGCAAAATATATGAAGGAGTAGTTATATTTTGTATACTTTGATTTAGCGCGACAGTTTTCTAGTATAATAAAGGAGAATAAAATATGGGAAAGATTAAAGTGACAAAATGTGAAATTGAAGGTTTGTGTGTGATTGAGCCAACTGTTTTTAAAGATGAGAGAGGTTTCTTTATGGAAACTTATAATCAAAATGATTTTAAAGAAGAAGGACTTGATATGGTATTTGTTCAGGATAATCAGTCTATGTCCACGAAAGGTGTATTAAGAGGATTACATTTTCAAAAGGAATTTCCACAAGGAAAATTAGTAAGGGTAGTGAGAGGGGCAGTGTTTGATGTGGCAGTTGATCTACGTAAAAATTCAAAAACCTTTGGTAAGTGGTATGGTGTAGAGCTTTCTGCGGAAAATAAGAAGCAATTTTATATTCCAGAGGGATTTGCACATGGTTTTTTGGTTTTGTCAGATGAAGCGGAATTTGTATATAAATGTACGGATTTTTATCATGCAAATGATGAAGGTGGGCTAGCATGGAATGATCCAGAGATAGGTGTAAAATGGCCAATTACAGAGGATATGGAATTGATAATTTCAGAAAAAGATCAAAAGTGGAAAGGATTAAGAGAAACAGCAAAGGAAATATCCTTTTCGTAGGAGACAACTAATGCAATATGTTATCTTGGCTGAATTGTCACCACAAGAAGACAAGGTGTAGGTGACAAAGGATTGCTAATAACAGAGAAAGAAGTCTCGTTGAGGTTTGCATGGAGTAGAAAAGAAGGAGAATAGAATGGAAGAACAAAAGGATAAAAGTTCGTACGGAAATAAAATGAAAATAGTCATAGAGGCAAGTATAATAGGAGTTGTATTAGGTATTATAATTGCATATGTATTATGGGGAAGAACAAGTACCTTTGATAAAAAAGATAATAAAGCAATACTAACTGTGGGAGATTGTATGTATACTTATGAGGAGCTGATGTATTATATATATTGCGAAGAAGAAGTGGCGAGTATATACGAGGACTTTTACACACAATTTTATGGTGATGAATATTCGTATATGGACGAAGTAGATGAAGAAACTGGTTTAACAGGTCAACAAACTGCAAAAAACGCAGTAATAAAATCAGCGAAAAAGGATTTGGTTTGGTATCAGGAAGCTTTAAAAGAGGGAATTGTGTTAAGTGAAGAGGACAAAGAAACAGCAAAGAAACAATATGATGAATTTTACAGTGCGTTGAGCCAACAACAAAAAGAAGTAGAGGGAATGGGAAAGGAGTTACTTTCGTATTTCGAAAAACAGCAGGTTATTGAACAGTATAAGAATATTTTATTGGAAAAAGCTGAATTTGATTATGATGAAATCGTAGCAACAGTTGATAAAAATGAAAATCGTCAGTATAAGTATGAGTTCTATGAGTTCTATAAAACAGATGAAAATGATGTGCCATACGAAAAAAGCAAAATAAAAGAATATAAAGAAGTTCTAACACAAATTGCAGAACAAGTAGGACCTGATACGGAATTGGAAAGTCTGATTCCAGAAGGCTATGAGGATATCATTTATTGTGATGAAGATTATGTTGTAAGTGAAGATAAAGAGGATTATCAGGAAGATTATGGAGTCTATAAAGGAACGGATATCGATGAGATATTAAGAAATTTAGAAAATGGACAGATGTCTCCTGTGTTAGAGACGGAATATTCCTACATTGTTTTTCGTATGAATAACAACAATTCTACAGAATATTATGATGAGATCGTGGAAGAGGAAGTAACCAAAGTGCAAAATAAAATTTATAATACAGCCTATAAAAATAGTAAATCTTCCTATAATATGGTGGTGAACAAAAGCAAATGGAATAAAATAAAATTGGGAAATATTATATATGGAAAATAAAAAGAAGGGTGAATGATATGTCGTATCGAATTATAGGAGATAGTTGTACTGATTTAACAGATGAAATGAAAAAGTGTGACAATATTTGTCTTGTTCCGTTAACTTTGCAAATTGATGATGAGGAAATAGTAGATGATGATACATTTGATCAAGCCTATGTGTTAGGGCAGATGAAGAAAAGTAAAAAGTGTTTAAAATCATCGTGTCCTTCTCCGGAAGCATATAAAAAATTATATGACGGGGCGGATGATATTTATGTCATTACTTTATCGTCTCAGCTAAGTGGTTCGTACAATAGTGCGGAGTTAGCTAAGAGTATTTATTTAGAAGAATATCCGGAAAAGAATATTCTTATAATTGATTCCAGATCTGCATCAATTGCTCAAACCTTAATTGCAAAAAGACTAAGAGAATTGTTAGAGGAAGGGAAAGACTTTCGTGAGGCAAGTGAGCTTATTTTAAAATATAGGGATGAGTTAAATACAAAATTTGTTTTGGAATCCTTAGAGGTTCTTCGAAAAAATGGAAGACTATCCACTGTAAAAGCAGTGCTATGTGAAACTTTAAATATTAAAGCTGTTATGACAGCATTGCCTAATGGAACAATTGATAAGGCAGATCAGGCAAGGGGAATGAAAAAGGCATTAGAACGTATGGCTTTGGCTGTTTCTAAGGATGCAGTAAATCCAAGTGAAAAAACCCTTGGATTGGCACATTGCAATAATTATGACATGGCTTTATATGCAAAGGAAGTTATTATGGAAAAAGTACCCTTTAAAGATGCCGTTATAGTGGATACAGCAGGAATAAGCACATTTTATGCAAATGACGGTGGTGTAATAGTTTCG
>JAFQAU010000126.1 GCA_017399885.1 Lachnospiraceae bacterium | reverse complement strand
CCTCCTTCCAAGAACAACGTACCGTATCACGTTCAATTTTTATAGGACACAAAGCGAGCAATGCCATATTTTATTAATGGGACAGTATTGTCTCATTCAATTAACTATCAAGAAAATTCAAGATTTTCATTTCTTTACTCTTAGTAATAAAAAATCCGGCTTATGAAACAAATCCTTGTAATCCGGATATTGTTCAAGTATTTCATCTGTTGGCAATGGTTCAATCATTCTCTCTATTGAAAAGCCGGCATTGATTAACGTGTTTATGATTGTCGAGAAAGTTCTATGGTATTTTTTTACATTATCAACAAACCATACTGACTCTCTTTCTCCCTCGATACCATAATCCGAAAGATTAAGATGTATCTTATTGCCTTGCTCGTCTCTTGTCCATCTGTTTCCTCCAGAATGACAGGTGCATAACGGATTCTCTTGTGAAATAATAAATATTCCTTCTGTATCAAGCATATTGTAAATGTTGCTAACAACTCCTTCAAAATCTTCAACATAATGGAACGCTAATGAACTAACTACTATATCAAATTGTTCATTTAATTCTGCAATTTTTTCCATAGGCATATTGATGTAAATTATATTAGGGTCACTATTTTCGTCTCTGGCAACCTCTAACATCTTTTCGGATATATCAATCCCAACTACCTTTTTTGCTCCACAATCAATAAAGCGTTTACAATGTTCTCCAAATCCACATCCCAAATCTAATACTCTTTTGTTTTTTAAATCTGGCAACATAGAAAACAATGCAGGTATTTCAAATAAGTTATTGGCATTTATTTTGTTATCTCTAATCTTTTTGTATCCTTCAAAAAACATTTCATTATCATATATATTCTGCTGTGCCATCTCATCCTCCATCAATCATGAAAATTGAAAGCTTTGCGAGCTTTCATTCTCGCCGTGAGACTGAAATTTGGTTTTCTGTTTATAATAATATAGCACTATTTCCGGCTCAACCATCCTTTAAAAATACCTCCCTGAAATATTGAAATGATTACAAAGAAAATATCTGCTGCCAAAATAAACAGAAATGACGGTAAAAGTACGCGAGTAAACTTTACCCCACAAGTTGCTCCCTTATTAACAGCTCTTCCCATGCGCAAGCAATAGAAAAATGCTCCGAGACTAAAAAATAAAACAACTACCAACTGCTCTGCAAAAATCGGTAATGCCGCAGTTAATCCTGACATAACCGTATTTAATACAAACAGCCCTGCATATATCAAAAACATAATTCGCATGACATTGAGCATAACACCTCCACCAATGCCAACACCTCCACGCCACTGAAAATTACAACGTTTACAAAAATTTTCAAGCACTTGCATTAGTGGTCTGTTCTGACACCCCTCAATAAAACCTCCATTAGAAACAACATACACATTTAAGTGGATATTGTTATCTATGCAAAATTTTTCCATCTCTCTCATGAAGGCAAGCATATGAGAAGGCACTCCATCCACATAAAGAGGCATACCAAACACAACGGTGTCAGCATCCTTTAGGCTTTGTAATACACGCTCATGGTCTCCTGCATTACGCACCTGCTCTGACACCACTTCTCCCCTAACCAAAAGACGAACAATTCCAAGGAGATAAGAGGATATGCTTAATTTCTTTTTAGGACTACCATTGATAAATACTGTTTTCATAATTCCACATTCTCCATTTGATTCAAATTTTCTAAATTATAAAATTCAAACTCTTGAAATCCATAATTTATTGCATTTCTCTCTACCATATAACGGAAGGTTTGTTTCTCATCTTCTGTTATGCAACCATAGGCGTATACAACAAGTTTTTTCTTTTTTCCATAACGCAGGGTATGATGCATCTGCTTACCACGATATGTACTAAAAGGAGTGGACACACCAATACTTCTATCCAACACATTTTTTACGGATGGACTATACGTTCCGTAATAATTATCAGTTACGATAACCAATTCATCCGTTTTACCAATCATGCGACATACCATTTGCAACGCATCCTTCAGGTAACACTGCGCCGGATGCTTCGTCCAACAACCAAAACATCCCTGACATGGTGCATATCTGCCATCTGCGCGAATAACATTTTCACATTTACTCTTAAATAGTGAATCGTAAGATTCATCCAAATCGTGAATTATCGTTTTCATATGCTCTCCTTTCAAAACAGAAGCTATCAGTATTTTATATTCATAAATTAAGAATGCGTAAACTTCAAATCTCATTTTCTGTCCCGCAATGCTCAAATTCAAAATTCGTCTTTCTGTTAAACACACCTACTTACTGAAATTTGTCTCCCTATCACTACTTATTCAAAAAACAGGTCAGGTTAATGATTGACAAACTTTCAGACTAGCCAGAAGCCTGAATTTTTCGGTTGTATTACTTAGTAAAAAATATAACTGCTCCAGCAATTATGGCTGAAAGTAAAGGGAACATAATGAGAGTACCAACCCATTTTGTAATTTTTACCTTTACTGGAATATATGGCATTAAATCTTCCGTCCCTGGAATAAACCAAGCTTTTGTATGTCCTACCCAAAATTCATCTATAAAAAGACGATCAAATATATTTCCTATCATAAAGATCGCTGTCATCTGCCAAAATGCACTCCAAAAATCGGATGCTCCATTAATACAGTATACCATTACAGGTACAAAGATTAACATAGGAACAAACAATCCAATTCCAGAAAGTGCACATCGCTTCTTTAATTCTTTCTCTGTGATATACCCAAGTTCCACCACTCGCTTCTTTACATCCTCTTCATGAAAGACCGCACACTTTTCTGGTCCATCCTTTAATACTAAAGTACATACTATTAAGAGTATAAAACATACTACAATTCCTTCAATTAAAATCAACATAACTGTATCTCCTTTTTAAACCAAATTTCCGTTTGTAAAATTCAAATCTTTAAGCGCTTTCAGACTTACCCGAATCCTGAAAGTTTCATGCCTTAATACTACTATTTATTTTTTCTTACAATGTACACGCCATATATTGCAAGTAAAATGTAAGATACCAAACAAGTTATCAATGCTATTTCTGGGTAGTGATTACTTGTTGAAAAACAAAACGGAATACCACATAAATTTATAATTAAATGTAGTATAATTGGAACCCACAGATTTTTACTTACAACATAAACTGCTCCAAAATAAACACCAAGTGCAGTTGCCCAAACAGTTTTAGCTATTACTGTTACAATTGGCTGTCCCAAAGCTCCAAAAATATGTCCTAAGCCAAACAATACGGAAGCAATTAAAATCGCATACAGTGTTGCGTTTTTTCTCTTTCCAAACGACTTCTCAATAATATTCTGTAATAAACCTCTTAAATACAGTTCTTCCATAATACCAACGCCTATGTAATATACAATGCCTTCAACAACAACTCTCCATATCGTTGGTTTATTATCGAACGGCGTCAATCCAATGCAGAAAGCAATTGTAACTATGACGGTCGCAATTACCGCAGGTAATCCATATTTTCTTAAACCCGTTAATATCCCTTTAAACTGTAAACCAAAGCACCAGTCTTTGATCAAAATCTTTTTACACAACCAACAAATTGCAAAAGCCAATAAAAAATTCAACATCAATGTAAAATAAATCGGATTGATATCCTTAATTTTTATATTACAAAATAACGCTGCTGGTAATGCGGACATCTCCATAAATGTCATTATAAGAGTTAATATAACTACCACTACTGTTTTACTTCTTTTTTTCATTATCTCACCTACAACTTCAAATTTCCCGAGTATTTTCTCAACTTCCCTGTATTTACGGGCTTTCCAGCCCATCAACATCTATGTAATTTGCACTTTTCCCTTATTTTTTCCCTTGTGGGGAAGCTATAAGGGAAATGTGTTGTTTTCGTCTTAATCGTTCCCTACTACCTTATCAAGAAGCCTTGCTGAATTCTTCTTGGCTTCCCTTGTAGCGTGGGCGTAAATATTCATTGTAGTACTTACTGCCGAGTGTCCCAAGAGTTCCTGCACATCCTTTGGTGGTGCTCCGTTTGCTAAGAGATTGCTTGTGTAAGTGTGTCTTAATGAGTGGAAGTGGAAGTTTTCAAATCCTTTCAGGTGCTTTCTGATTGACCTGCACATCCAGTCCAGTGCTTCCCTTCCTAAGTACATTCCGTCCTGTCTGACACACACCAGCGAAATCTCTGTGTAGTCCTCCGGCACTTCCTGCGTTCCGTCCAATGAATACAGTT
>JAFQAU010000125.1 GCA_017399885.1 Lachnospiraceae bacterium | reverse complement strand
GAAAAAGGAATATCATAAATAAGAATAAAAATAAGAAGAGAAAAAGGAAGATCCTAAAGAAGAAAAAAAAGAAGAAGACAACAAGGAAGAGCCTAAAGAAGAAGAAAAAGAAGAGGAGAAAAAGGAAGAGCCTAAAGAAGAAGAAAAAAAAGAAGAAGAGAAAAAGGAAGAGCCTAAAGAAGAAAAAAAAGAAGAAGAACCTCCTAAGGAATCCTGGGTTCTTCTGTTATTTCGTGGGATTATCCAGTCCAATGGATTTAAATCCCTTTGTAAATTATTAAGTGTTGTTTTTGTTGGAATCTTTTTAATTCTTACCTACGGACAGATAAAAAAAGAAGAAGGTTGTGTAAGCTTTGAAACTCTTTATGCCCGTATTGAAACCCAAAAACCACTTAATTATTTTCTCCAAGGGGACATAGATAAGCTTGTAAATTATGTGTATATGGAGCAACCTTACATTGGCTATAAAGCCCATTGGGAAAAGGATTTTCGAAAAGATATTGCAAAAGAGATAAAAGCACTATATAAAGATGGAAATTTAGGTAAAAAAATAGCAAGCTCCGATATAAAATGTGAATATAAAACAGATAAAACAACGAAAAAAAATTATTTGGTTTCCTATTGTACTTTAGAGATTAGTAAAAAAGAAACTATTTTATTAGAATTTACAAAACAGGAAAAAGATAAGTATACCATTACACTCTCTAGTAAAGGGTCAAGAAAAGAAATTTGTGAGGAAATTACCAATTATTTTTCTTATCTGACACATGGATATATAAACACGTTAAACTATAAAATTATAGAAGGCCTACAAAGTACAGAAAAAGAATCTATATTATCCGCAACAGATTCCTTTACTCTTTCTGATAAGAAATCTTCTAAAAATAAAACGTATAGCAAATCCATATATAACACTATAAAGCTTTTATCTAATTCTAGTATAAACATAGAGGATATCGCATTTTCGCCTTATACATATGACCAAAAAAAGAAAAAAATAGAGACCACTCTTATGATTTATTTTTCTAGTACTGCAAAGAAAGAAAGCGGTATTTTACATCAACCTCTTTACCTAGATTTCGAAGGTTATGTAGTGGCAAAAAACGGTACGCTCTACACAAATCACTTTAATGAAAGTATTTCTTATCTTATAGAAAATTTATTTGCTCCTAACTAAGGTTTCTTGTGAACTTACTATTCACAAATCGGCCTTTGCACTACGGTACATCTTCCATACCAATTCGTGCACATCCTCAGGTCGCATTTTGTTTTATAAGACGAACTTTCTGATAAAGTAAAAACAGGGTCGTTCTCGCTACCGATTATTTTGTAGCGATTAGAACGGCCCTTAAACTATAAGATGTTTTAGTCTTTATTTTACATTTGTAACGTTTCAGCCAAAGCTAAATAGTTATTTTTGATTCTTTGACTTCATATACTGTAATAACAATGGCATTAAATCATAACAACACATATGTGGATTATATTTTACCAGGTCATCCCATGTACACATACATGGATTTTCTTTACGAATATCGTCTTTCTTTCTCTTTGGATCTTCTGTGCATTTCCATCCGCAGGATGCCATAAAATAACACCATCTTCTGTGTTCTAGCTTAGACAATTCGCTAATACATGGATGTTTTTCGCTATTGCTCTGGTTTTTCACAAAGTTTTCAACTCCTCCTACCATAACCCATATATCACCAATATTTTTCATGAGATTTCCATTATTTCCTAACACTTCATCCAAATCTTCTTTTGGCATATTCTCAAATATATCTTCTTTTATAACTGCATGATTTGCCAAGGCTCTATTTGCATTTCTTCGAAAGAGCTCCAATTCACGCCAATAGTCATTTACACTTTTCGTATCCTTAGTTGACTGGCTATTTGTCTCTTTCGTTGATGAGGTATTCTTAACACTCTCATATTCCTTATCTGTCATAATAGAAATTGTATTGTATATACGGTTATATTCCTTCGCCTCAGCATCTAAACCATCTTGAAGTAAATCATCCATTGTAATCGTACATTCCTTTTCCTCAATAGCAAAAACGTTGTTATATGTATTTTCATTTGTATTGAGATAGCATGCCATCTGCCTATCTGTTTCTATACGAATTCCCAAACTTACATCCTTATCACCATTTTCAGTTCTAAGATAACGATTTACTTCTGACATACAGTGTAAGCTTACATCAGCATCAGACACACAGATTGCTATATATGTATATTGTCCACCATTTTCGGTTCTACCATTTTCCACTAAATTCTGATAAAACTGCTTATATCTAATATCCATCTTATGAAAACGAATTTTAAACTTTCCATCTGCTCTGGCATTTTCATCCTCTTCAGATGGAATCACAAATTCATTTTCATTCATCTCTACATATGAATCATCAAAGTTGTTTGCAAAAATACTTCGTTTTTCATCTATGTTAGAATCTACCACATCAATCAAAATAGAATTCTTACTTGAAACAACACCTTGGTTCATGGCCTGTAGCAAGAGCTCCTGTCCTAACTTCCCAAATCCCACAATCAATAGATGTAAATTCCAATCACAAATGTTTTTTGTTCCTCTTTTCAAATGGTAACTATGCAGCGGATACTCCTTAAGCATTTTTCTAATGCGTAGTTCAGGAATACTTACAATCTCCAAATCTTTAAATACTTTAATTTGTTTTTTCTTCTCTTCATCTTTCTCTGCCTTTTTATCACGGATTCTTGTATCATAGTAATCCTCTATAATTCTCTTTATACCATCATCCTCACATCGACAGAAAAATTTCGCCTCAGGATTACATAATTTTACTTCATCCCCTACACTATGAAACATATTGTATAAAGAAAAGTTTCTAGCTGATGATTTCTCAAATAAAATAATATCTTTTGCTTTCTCAAGCTCTAACTTCTTTGCAACATGTACTAATTCTTCATTAGACATAGCTAAACAATCTATTTTATGGAGTATAACCCTATTTTTTATTAATGCAATCTCATCGCTCTCTGATACATTAGTAGCTACTAAATGTATTCTACGTTTTTCCTTTTTATTATCACTGGAGCTCTCTCGTTGTAATAAGGCTTTCACATCCTTATTATATCCAAAAATAACAATTCTTCTGTCATTTGATGGAAAAAATCTCCATGTTCTAATTTTACATATTCTTGCCACTACCTTATAAGCTAAAAGCAAGGTACAATATGGTGCAACAAAAAGTATGATCGCATAGGCATAACCAACAACATTCTTACCTATGCTGTTACTTTCATTTATAATCTGTGCTATATCCTCAAGGCCAATATCCGCTTTAAACTCAAATGCTTGAATACAATTTTGCAAAATAAGCATGAATCTGAATACTGCATTAGGGTATTCTTGAGCATCGTAATAAAAAATTCCTTCCACCAACGCAATAAATGCTGAACAAATTGCCAATATAACAAGACTCTTGCTAAATATGTTTTCTCTATTTTTTTTCATACATCCTCTTTTCTTAACACACTTTTTCTATTGGTAACAAATCATCTCTGTTCTGTTTTGTCTCCTTACCACGAATTTTGAGCAACTCTAGAAGAACTGTATAACTACAATAATAATGGGCACTTCTATCTTACACTAAAATAAACCAACACCAAAATTCCCAGTACAATTCGGTACCATCCAAATACCTTAAAATCATTTTTCTTTATGTAACCCATTAAGAATTTAATGGCTAGAATTGATATCACAAATGCAGTAATCATTCCCAATCCTAATATAATTCCCATTTCTGTAGTAAATGTATTGCCACTGCTTATAAATTTTAATACTTTGATTAAGCTTGCACCCACCATTGCAGGAATTGCCAAATAAAAACTAAATTCTGCTGCCACAAATCTTGATAAACCAATGAGCAAAGCACCCAATATGGTTGCACCTGATCTTGATGTACCAGGAATTAATGCCAGCATCTGAAATCCACCTATAATAAAGGCATCTTTGTATGTTAATTGAGCAAAACCTTCTACTCTTGCTTTTTTCCCTTTATTATGATTCTCAATTATAATAAATAGGATTCCGTATACAATCAACATAATGGATACTGTAACTGCGTTAAAGAAATGTGCATCTATCCAATCATCTAATACAATGCCAATTACACCTGCTGGTATAGAGGCAACCAGAACCTTAAACCACAATGTCATAATATCCATAATGATAACACCAGTTTGTTTTTTTTCAGCTGTGGAGAATTTCTCCTTTCTTTTCTTTGTAAAAGAAAATGGCCACAACTTATTCAGATTAAGCATGACAACAGCAAGTATTGCCCCTAACTGAATCACCACATCAAACATTTCCTTAAAAACTTCAGCCTGTGCAGCATCTTCAGAAACTTTTAATTGAATAAACTCATCAACTAAAATTAAATGTCCGGTACTACTAATAGGCAACCATTCTGTAATTCCCTCTACAATTCCTAAAATTATGGTCTTAATGATTTCTATCCATTCCATATATACATCTTTCCTTTCCAATTTTTTTAATGATCTAATGTTTTTCCAGCGAATTTAGTACCACTAGGCTTAAGTCCAAACGAGAGCGGGTTTTGGGGAGATATATTCACAGCTCAAGTCATATGGAAAACCTCAATGCTTAACTAAATGACATTGCCAGCTGAACTGTTACAAACCAGGATACTCTATCCCTACTAAGCGTAGTCCCATGGCAGGCGCACAGG
>JAFQAU010000124.1 GCA_017399885.1 Lachnospiraceae bacterium | reverse complement strand
GTATAGGCGAGGTATCGTCAGCCACTATACAAAAATACATAGAAAACCAAGGATAACAGCTACAATTCACAAGGCTCCTCCCACCACCTAAAGGTAGTGGGTTTCTGCCTACGAAAAACGAAAGGATTTTAATTATGAAAAGTGTTTTATCTATATAATAATACTCTTTTTCAATCATTTCCTTATATCTCTCAATTCCAATGGAGATCCGTTTCCTATCTGCCATAACTACACCTTCTCTCTTTATCTTTATTTCATAACTTCCAAAGTCAAATCGTCTTTTTTGACCTTACTACTAACCATTATACCTCAATGATAATAGGAAAATCCACAAAAAGTACACCAATAAAAGAAACAGCCACTTAAGGGGGAACCAAAAAGTGGCTGTTTCTAAAATGTTGTAATTGGGAAGCTTACCAATTCCGTGGCGTAAAACTTCCCAAATATGTGTTTTATTCTGTTATTTCTTTTCTTTCTCCATTTCTATTTAGTACATCTGCCAAACAATTCATACCTTTTCTCACGACTTCCATATTCGCCAGGATGTTTTCTACTTCTGCTGCCTGTGCTTCTATGGCCGTACTAATTTCACCCGAATCACTTGCAGATTTTCTGGACATATCATTGACCTGTTCCATAGCCTGTAAAAGTTGTTCTTTGATTTCTACAATGTCTTCTAACTCTTTTTTTAGTAAATCTGTAACTTCAATGACTTCATCGGAAGATGTAAGGATTGTCTTAAAAATCTTCACCGTATCCTCTAATTTTTCATTAGACTCAGCCACTACTTTACTGTTACGTCCGATTACTTTATCTGTATCATTTACCTTCTCAATAATATCTTGCAAAATATCATCAATCTTTCCGGTTGCATCAGAAGATTCTGCTGACAATGAATTAATTTCATCTGCAACAACTGCAAAGCCTTTTCCAGCATCGCCTGCTCTTGCTGCCTCAATGGCAGCATTTAAAGCCAATAAATTCGTCTGTTGTGCAATACTTCGAATACTTTCCACAATACCACCGATAGAACTTGACTTGTGTGATAAATCTGCCACTCCTTCCGCTGCAACCTTTGTAGTTTCAATATTTTCAGCAATTTTTTTTCCCAATACCTCAATTGCTACAATTCCTTCATCATTTTTCTCTTTTAAGCCTTTCATAATATCCACCGTCTGGCTGATACGCTCTTCGGAATTTGCAATCTTTTCATTTAGATTTCCAAATATGGCAAGGCTACTTTCCACTTCCTTAATCTGTACTTCTGCGCTATTTGTAATTTCTGTTGTAGATGCTGTAATTTCCTCAGTGTTTGCTTCAAATTCCTGAAGAGAATCAAAAATCTTTTCCGAAGATTGTTCCAAGCTTTCAAATGCATTTTGAACATCCGATAACAATTCTCCCGTTTCCAGTTCTCTTTCTGCAACTGTAGCAAAAAGCTGTCTGGCTCTTGTAACAATTAATATAGAAACCAATAATGATAAGGTATACACCATAAGAATAAAAATCCAAATCGAAAAAGTACGCATTTTCAAATATGCTTCTGGACAAATGACTAATCCTATTGCATTAGGTAGGATTGTAGCCACAGCTGTCACTTTTATAGCATTTAAATTATAGTATGGTATCGCAAGCAATAACACCAAAATAAATGCTTCTGTAAAAGCTCCAAATACCCCATCATTCCCTACTACAATAGTAACCGCCCCTAATACTGGTATTGTAGATAAATATATATATTTTGCATACTCACCTAATTTTTTTTCAAATAGCTTTACAAAAATGCTCACCCCACTCATAGATATTACTACCAAATCAATTGCAGAACCACCATTGAACAAAAGTACATATACACATGCCACAATTGGTATTACTAAATCGAACAAAAACATAATCATATTCATACGTTTTTCTTCACCTTTTAAAATATCTAATTCCATAAGAATCCCCCTTGTCCTTTTCTTTGATATTTATTTAGCTTGTATCATATCAGACTGGTACATAATCCACACACATGCAAAGTTAACTGTATCTATTGCCAGAAACAGAGCCACCGCATTAATAACAGAACACACATTTACTTTTCCACTAAACTTTTTCATAAAACCTTTCATAATACACCTCATTTCTGCGTTGCTTTTCCTGCGTAAACAACCCTTATGACAAACAAGACTCAGGTAATACGACACGAAAACAACTGCTAAGCACTAATTTTGTATTATATTTATATTACATTTTATAGCCAATTTTCACAATACACCAAGCAAAATCGACACCTAAATAGGCAAAATCGACAAAAAGAGATTTACAATGCTATAGATAGCACCATAAATCTCTCTTCTTACATCTAATATCCTTTTGATAAAGTCAAAATACTTACAAATACCTCTTCTTTTTGTTCCTGAAATAACATCCCACCGTATTTCTCAGCAGTTTCACGAACACTCTTTATTCCTATTCCATGGTATAATGGGTTTTTCTTTGTGGAAAGGTAACTCCCCTCTTTCCGTTTTATCCTATTTCCATAAGTATTTTCAATATCCAATACAATAAAATTTCCGTCTGACTCAAAAAATTTCAAATCTATTCTCTTTTCCTCTTTACACAAGGCTGCTGCCTCTATTGCATTATCGATTAAATTCCCCACCATAACAATTATATCACCATTTTTAATTTTCCCCAAATCTAATTCGGGCTCTATCATAACATGAAATCCTATTTCTTCTTTTTGAGCCTGCAGTTCCTTTTCACAAAGCAAAGTGTTTAAAATGCTGTTACTTGTATAAATTTTGTCTGATATACTGTCAACTTCCACTTCCATATCTTTTAGAATATCCACAATTTCTTCACTCTTACATTTTGTGACAAGTCCGCTTATGGTTTGCAAATATTCCTTTAAATTATGCGCATACTGTTTATGCTTTTCTTCCACTTCTTCCATTCTCTTATAATATGTATGATTCAGTGTGTTTTGTAAATCCATCAATTCATATTCGCTGTTTTGCTCCATAACATATGTTAATTTCTCAATAATATAAAACACCAGAACGTTAGAAAACAATAACAACATACATCCTATACAAAGAATTACTTTTCCTTCCTCTATCTGTATATTGGCATAAAACAACCCGGCATAAAGCAACATAGTTGTTACCGGAACCGCAAACGCCATTTTCAAAAGTCTTCCCCTCATCCCAATCTCTTTGCGATTCAAAAACAACTTAATCAAACGTAACGCCATATATGCCATTAACTTAGTTATAATAACCAAAACAAAATATTTAAATGGATACAATTCTTTAATAAAATAATCCGAAGATGTTATAATCGTGAAAAATATTCCAACTACAAATTCCATCCCTACCATTATAATATAAAATATTAGATAATAGGATATTCTTGCCTTTAAACTCCCGCAAAATAAAAAAATAGTTCCCACTAAAAACAATAAAATTACCCCTATTAAATTTATCTGCGATATTTGAAACTGATTGATGCAACACATGAACCCAGACATTATCCCTAATACTGTAGATATTACAAATTTATTTTGGGTTCTTTCTTCTAAAATGTCACGTAAAAAGTCATAGAATACATATACCTCAAAAAAACAAATCAAAAAATTAAGCACTATATCCGTCATTTTTCAGTATCCCTCCTATACTTTTTACTAAAATAATAGGAAAATCTTTCATGAAATTTTTGTTTGCATGTTCTGCTTATTCTTAAAAGCTGTTTGTTACTCATTAAAATATCTTCTTTTACAATGCTAACAATTTTCTGCATATTAACGATATAGCTTGTATGTGCAAATTCAAAACCATCATTTGAAAGTTGTGGGTACCAATCCTCTAATTTCTCATTGCTTTTAATTTCTTCGTATTTTTTCTCATTTTCATTACTAGCCTGCTCCACTATCAATACACTTCCTCTTTTCAACCGGGAAATATATACGATATCCTTAAGATTCAACCGATATGCTTTTCCGTCACTTACTACTTCTATTATGCGGTTCTTCCTTCGCTTCTTCATTTCAAGTAACAAATCCGACACATCTTTTTGCATCTTATCCATATCTATTTTCTTCAAAAGATAACGATAAGGCTGAACCTCAAAATGCCTCGGTTCCGGCATAATCACCCCTGAACAGAAAGCCAGTACCGCATCTTCGTTCTGCTCTCTTATTTTTTTGCCACTGCATAACCACCCATGTGATCCATCTGCATATCAAGTATGATTAAGTGATATTGTTTCACATCCGTACACAATAATTCTTCTCCATTTAAAAATTTCAGACATATCATATCCCCTTCGTATTCTTGATTTCTTTCAATGGTCTTCTCCATTGTTTCTAAAAATTGTGCATTATCATCGCAAATTGCAATATAATACATATTTTCATCCCCCCGTAATGTCATATTTTCCAGCACCAGCCTCACGGTTTGAAGTAACCTTATAACCATTTAAATTCATAAGCTGTCATGGGCGCCACCTCCCTTCCTATGTATTCCGGTAAACCGGTATCATAAAATCGGGAGTTTCCCACCCTGTTATGGGTACTTTTCGTACTATTATTTTACCCAACACATATTTGATTTTCAATGTATTTTTCAATTCTTTCCCTTGTGTTTTCCCTTTTCAGATGTCATAAAACAAGGTTAGAACTTTGGTGATATATATTTTCCTGAAACTCGTTGGCCCACTATCACCCTAGTGATATATCATCCCTGTTTCTTCCCTGTGAGATAATACACCGCCAATGCTGTACGATGGGATAAGTTCTCTTTTGCCAAAATTGAAGTAATGTAATTTTTCACTGTACCTTCTGTGATAAAAAGTTTACTTGCAATCTCTTTATTAGACAATCCCTCTGCCACAGCCTTAATAATATCCATTTCCCGGGCAGTATAGCTCTCTTCCCTAAATCCACTTGCCTTAATCTCTGTTTTTTTTGTGAGATTCTCTAAGATAGCTTCTTCCATGACACCGGTACCGTTATATACAGATTTTATCATCTGTTTTAAATGCTCAGGTGTATGGTTCTTAATCAGGTATCCTTTGGCACCATTCTTTAGGGCATTTTCTACCAACACATCATCATCGAAGGTGGTAAGAATCAAAACCTTTCCTAAATTATTTTCTACAATATACCTAGTAGCCTCAATTCCATCCATTTCTGGCATCTGTATATCCATAAGAAAAATATCCGGTGCACTTTCTTTGGCAATTGCAATTGCCTCACGTCCATTTCTGGCACAGCCAATCACTTCAAAATCTTCATCTACATCCAATATAATCCGCATTCCATCTCTTACAAAATCGCTATCATCTGCAATAATTACTTTTATCTTGTCCATGCTTCACACCTTCCTATAACGGCAACAACATATTTATCGTAAATCCTGCCTCTGTTTCAAAATCCAGAATACCATTAATCTCTCTCATCCTTTTTCGCATTCCTGAGATTCCCATTCCGTCAATTAATTCCTTACACCCTACGCCATTATCCGATACACTACAGCGTATCATTTGATTCAAGACATGAACACTGACTTTTATTCTACTACACTTGGCATATTTCATAGAATTGGATACTGCCTCATAAGCATTGTCCAAAATAATTTCCAAATATTTCTCCGGAATCTCTCTTAGCTCACCTTCTGTAACAAGTTCTGCCTCTACTCCTTTTGTCCTGCAATCTTCACACAATTTTTCTAACTGTAATATAGCAAGCTTATACTTCTTTGGACGCTCTTTTCTAAGAATTAATCGAATCTCATCCATACCACCACGCAACTGGTCAATGACCGCCTGTATCATTTTCTTAGATACTTCCGGCTCCTTTTCCATGAGCACCTTCACCGCTTCCAATTGATACACGGAGCCATTAATATTATGTCCCAACTTATCATGTAAGGTCTGAGAAAGCTCCGCCCTTTCTTCCAGCATGTGATTTTCTGCCATTAATAAGCTTTTTCGAACCTCTTCCTGCATTTCATGCTCCCTACGGCTCATGCTATGCTTTAATGTCTGTTCTGTAATCGTATCCTCATTTGTCTGTTTCCGATAGGACTCTACTACAAAATCATGCTGCCAGTAAATAAATCCAATTAATACAGCTATCATTACCTGTACTGCATTCCCTATTACACTAGGAACAAATGCAAATCCTAAGGGAATGAAGTACCATAATATACCAGATCTAAGATATGCTAACACCTCATAATATAGAAAAATACCTAACAAAATAAATGTAGTTCCTAGGGTAAACAATAGAATAAACAAGAGAACCCCTGCTATCCCAAAAAACAAAATCCTAGTCCAACCTTCCACCAATTCCTTTCCCGCAATTGCTCCAATAAATAATGCAAGAATCAGGAGCACCTTTACAGATGCCCCTGTTAACACTGACTGTGACAAAACAATATAGATTTCCAATATTAGCAATAAAGCAATTCGAAGTAGAACAAAATAATGTTCCCGCAATCGTTCCTCCATACGATGTTCCTCTCTATTCGTACCTTTTTATCTTAAGTCCTACACCACCTACACTGATGATAACAATTAGATAGGCTACTGTAACACATAATATCATAGAATAGGCACTTTTGTCACTTATTAATAACAATTCCAATGCGTCCATAAACCATCTTTGTGGCATAAGATAAGAAATGGTTTTTAATGCCTTCGTTGTGTTATCCAAAGGAAAGTATAAGCCTGCTAATAATGCTGAAATACTCCAAATTGCAAATACTGCATAGTTAGAACTCATAACATCCCCAAGAACTACCCCCAGCAAAAGGCTTAAGGTACTAAATATCAATCCCAACAGAAAGATTATCACAAGAAAACTCATGATGTGCATTCCCACATCCAAGCTCGGAATAAAGAATAAACAAACCGCAAGAACAAAAGTCTGCATCACGCTGATGACAAGGGCTACTACAAATTTAGATATAAAATAATTTCTACCACTTAATTTTGTCAACATAACCCTGGTAAATACCTTATTATTCTGCTCCTCAATCACAGAATGTGCTACACAAACACCACAAAATAAGAATCCTAAAGTAATAAACGCAAATGCATAACCGATTTGGGTCCGCTGATTCGTTTGCTGCTGGGTCAACACAATCTCTTCCTTGCCTGCCAGATTTATCACCTTCTTTTCAGGTAACTTATCCTGAATATCTGTTAGCTTCTCTACTATCTTAGTTATGTCGTTACCCACAAAACCTTGCACCTGTTTTATTCTGGCAATTAAGTCCTTAAGCTCAGATATAAAAAGTTCCTGTCGCTCATCCTCTGATACAATATACAGTTTCATACTCTTTTCCCATGTACCATCTAATATTGTCTCATCAAAATCTTTTTTCAAATAAAGCAACACTCCCGCCCTATCATCAAAAGCATCTCCTTTCGCAGCCTTCTCTACCTCTTTCTCTGTCAAGTGGCTGACATTGGCACGACAAACCGAAAACATACCTGTTGTTGCCATTTGCTGCAATACATAATCGGACAATTCAGAGTTTGATGCATCATATACTTTTATGATACAAGCCGACGTATCTCCCTTATAAACTGCTTTTTCTTTGTAATCCTTTAATTCCAAAATAACTTCTTTATCTGCTCCATCAATATACATTGTATGCTCTGTTTTTATACTCAAAATAAATGCTGATAGAGCCGGTGTTGCAATTAAAAAAAACAAAAAACCTTTGTTTCGTAGTAGCAATTTAAGACTCATTTTCACTAATGCAATCATGCTTTACCTCTCTTTCTAATATAGCCTGCCACTATAGCAATGATGGAGCAAGCCACAGTAATTGCCATGGAATATATCACCGCACTTGCCACATAAGTACTCTCGCCCATACAAGAAAGTTCTACCAAGGCACGATTCCCATGATAAATAGGCGACAAATGCTTCAGGGTATCTGATATACCTGAAAACATATAGGTTTCAAAACTACCACCAAAGAATCCCATAAACCACACGATTGTAAATTGCATAATTATGGTAATTACCAAACTATGGGAAATATGATAAAGCATCATGCCCAATGCAGATCCTGCTAAAATCATCATAAAAACAATGAGTATAGACAAAATAGGATTCCCCCAATGTATACCATAGAGCACTACTGTAATTCCTGTGGCAATTGCCATCCCAACTGCTACCGTAAGGATAATAGGAATGAATTTTCCCAAATAATTCTGCCACTGTGATATATTGGAAACCTGAAATCTTCGCACAATTCCATATTTCTTTTCATTGCTAAGCACTCCCGTTGCACATATTATTCCACACCAACAAAAGTAAACAATGTAAACGATACCATAATAATCTCTTGCATTAATTGCCGGCATAAATTCCAGTTCTTCTACTGGTAAAACAATGTCCTCCTGTATTTGCAACTGCAAGGAAGCATTCTCTCCTACATTCATGATCTTGTTCATAAAGTATTCCAAGGTAATACCTTCCACCTGGTAATCCGCACTCTTATATAACACATAGCTATCTTCCAAAAACTCCACAAATCCTGTAAGTTCATTTTTCTGCATAACATCCTTTATTTCCCCTTCCGGATATTCATAAAAAAGAATGCCTGTCTGTTCTCCTGCAAGTTTAGCAGATGCAATCATCAGATTATTCTCTGCTGTTTCCTCCAGCCTATATCCTACTGCAAATTCATCTACTCCCTCGTAAGATTTCAATAACTCTGAAAACGCACTGGATAATACTGCAATAACTAATATTGGTCCCAGTAACATAACTACTATGCTCCATGTATTTCGGAACATGAGTTTAAAGTTGTTTTTTATCAAATAACGAATCATATTTATCCCTCACTATTCCGCATAATCTCTTAGTTTCTTTCCTGTAAGTGTTAGGAATACTTCTTCTAAAGTAATATTTTCATCCCCACTGTTAACCAACTTTTTAAGTTCCTCACTGGTTCCGCATGCAATAATTTTTCCATTATCCATAATAGCAATTCTAGTACAGATTGCTTCCACTTCTTCCATATAATGACTTGTGTAAATAACCGTTGCACCTTTTTGGTTTGACTCCTTAATCTTATCCAAAATAAAATTTCTAGACTGTGGATCAATACCTACCGTAGGTTCATCAAAAATCAACAATTCCGGATTATGACCAAGTGCACAGGCTATATTTAATCTTCTCTTCATACCACCGGAAAAATTCTTGGCAAATTCCTGTTTTCGTTCTAACAAACCAACATACTCCAAAGACTCACTTACTGCATTTTTTAGCTGCTGCCCCTTTATTCCGTAAAGAGAAGTAAATAATTCTACATTCTCCCAAGCCTTTAGATTACCGTGAATAGCAAGTTCCTGTGGAATATATCCTATTTTATGAATAACATCCTTATTTCTCTTTAATAGATTCTTTCCCAGCAATTCAATTTCCCCTGCTGTGGGACGCACAATGGAACAAATCATATTCATAGTGGTACTCTTACCCGCCCCATTTGGTCCTAACAATCCAAAAATCTCACCTTTTCGAATTTCAATGTTCAAATTATCAACAACTATCTTATTATTATATTTCTTGGTTAAATCTGTGGTTTTTAAAATAATATCTTCCATTACGCTCTCCTTTGTTGGATATTCTCTGCTACCCTAATATCTTACTAAGTTTAACGAATCTGCGATAGTGAAAAAAGAACTATTTTAAATATGACTTTAGTCATGTTTTTATACGAACTGCTAAATCATCATCGTTTAATAATTGACTAAGACACAATGCCAAACTGGTTTTATCATTAATTCCTTCCACAATAAACAAAATTATCTTCTTTCTATTCGGCATTTTCATCACCAGCCAATCTAAATGCTCTAGCAATCATATATGGATTCGTTGCTTCATAAATACATTCATTCTGTCCACCAAGTACAATATCGTGAAAATATACATCTCTAAAATTATTATTTGCTTTAACATTCTTAAATCTAATATAACGATTATTTTCATTCGTGGTTGTAAACATGATATTTTTGTTATTTAGCACTTCCAATGCTCTTAAATTGTGTGACGTAAAAATCAATTGTCCTTTTCCTGATTCTTCAACAACTCTTAAAATCTCACCTAGCAGGTACTCAAAAATCCCAGAATCAAATTCATCAATTACCAGTGTCATAGAACTATCATTAAATACTAAAATTAAACAATATAAAATTGACACTAATTTCTTCACTCCATCTGACTCATAACACAATGGAATTTCTACATTCGCTCTTTTAGCTATAATCTCAGCTTTAACTATTTCTTCACCTTTTTTATTTAAGCTAGTGCTCAATTCTTTCAAATTCATTGTTAATCCCGGAATAATTTCTTTTAATACTAAACTAATAGCATCCATTTTTGCCTGAATATCTCCGAAGAACTTTCTAGGGATTGGAGATACCCCATTTAAATTCAAGCACCCTTTTAATAATGATATTCTATCTTTTTCTTTTGATACAGTTGAAAAAGGCAATGCAATATTTGCATTAATCATTCCAGTATCTTCACTACTAAACACATGAAGATTATATATCGCATATTCCGTTAATACTTTAAATATAAACTTATATTCATCTTCCCATTTCGAATCCCGAATAATCTTCCTAAGCTCTTTAGAAAATAAAAAAGAACGTTCTTCTTTTGCTGCTAGTAACCTCAATACCCTCAGTTCATCCACTAAATCTTGTTTTCCCTCGGTCAATAAATTGTATCTATTTTTGGGCCAAATATCATTACTGCCAGAATTATAATATAAAATAGGGGTCATCTTTGTCCATTTATCATTTATCAACCTCGCCATTGATATTTTTTCTGATACAAGATAAGCCCCATTACGCTTTTCATGTTCCTCTTCATCAATATCATCATTTTCTTCGATATGTTCATCAACATCAACCACTTTTCTTACCAAATGAAATTCATAGATAACTTTATACAAATCATCTTCGCTACTTGTCACAGAAAATTCAATGATAGCTCCAGCTGTTGATTCACCAGTCTTAATATAATTAGCTAAATCTTGTACTAGACTTTTCCCCGTCAAAAGATCCTTAAGCACACCAATCGCGTATACCAAGGTTGTCTTTCCAGATCCATTCTGTCCATATAGTCCTAATATATCGGATGCTGCACTATTCTTAGGCGCAAATTTAACGCATCCATATCCTACATTTTTCAAATTTTCTAATTCTACTTTTTGAAGCCTAACAATTTCCCGTTTCATACGTATATACTCCTTCAATTGTATTCTTCTTACTTCTACCATAATATACTATTCAGTCTCACTTGTTAATTATATTTTTTTTCGGTACAAAATGTTCCGTTTTTTAATTTTAGTATATTCACTTTTTTGATATTATACATATTTGAGATAATAACTATTTTTACACTTATATTGCTCCTATGCTTATGTGAGACATTTTTTCTTCTTGGCACCGTTTTGGCAGCACATATATTCATTCTTATTACTTATGCACATAAAAAGGCTCCCAAGGAAAACCTTGGAAGCCTCGAAATTACTGTATTATTTACAATTATTCGATAACTGTAGCAACACGACCAGAACCTACAGTACGTCCACCTTCACGGATAGCGAATGTAAGACCCTGAGCCATAGCTACTGGGTGAATTAACTCGATTGTCATTTCTACGTTATCTCCAGGCATACACATTTCTGTACCTGCTGGTAATTCGATAACACCAGTAACGTCTGTTGTTCTGAAGTAGAACTGTGGTCTATAGTTGTTGAAGAATGGAGTATGACGTCCACCTTCATCTTTTGTCAATACGTAAACCTGAGCAGTAAACTTTGTATGACATGTTAATGAACCTGGTTTAGCAAGAACCTGTCCTCTTTCGATGTCAGTTCTGTTGATACCACGAAGAAGAACACCGATGTTATCTCCAGCCTGAGCTTCATCAAGAAGTTTACGGAACATTTCGATACCAGTTACAACTGATTTCTGAGTTTCTTCTTTAATACCAACGATTTCTACTTCATCAGATAAGTGAAGTACACCAGCTTCTACTCTACCAGTAGCAACTGTACCACGACCTGTAATTGAGAATACGTCTTCGATAGGCATTACGAAT
Organism: Lachnospiraceae bacterium; assembly: GCA_017399885.1. Classification (GTDB taxonomy): domain Bacteria; phylum Bacillota; class Clostridia; order Lachnospirales; family Lachnospiraceae; genus CAG-411. Next base: position 413 of record JAFQAU010000124.1, on the reverse strand, counting down.
GGCTTATCTGTATCACGCTGTGGATCTGGAATATATTCGTCAACTGTTGACATTAATTCCATGATTTTATCTCCCCACTCACCATTTGGATCTTCTAATGCTTTTAAAGCAGAACCTTTGATGATTGGACAGTCATTGAAATCATACTCAGCTAACTGATCTGTGATTTCCATTTCTACTAACTCTAATAATTCTTCATCATCAACCATATCACATTTGTTCATGAATACTACGATGTAAGGAACACCTACCTGACGAGATAATAAGATGTGCTCTTTAGTCTGAGCCATAACACCGTCAGTAGCAGCTACTACAAGAATAGCTCCATCCATCTGAGCAGCACCAGTGATCATTTTCTTAACGTAGTCAGCATGTCCTGGGCAGTCAACGTGTGCGTAGTGACGGTTTTCTGT
>JAFQAU010000003.1 GCA_017399885.1 Lachnospiraceae bacterium | reverse complement strand
CATAAGAAATCTGCGGATGAATTCAACTCCGGAAACCGTATGCTCCTTCCATCTGCCTTTTTCACGATAATCTTTTACATAATAACTGACAGTATTTTCGTCCATACGGATGAGTCTGTGATTGCTGATGGCAATCCTGTGTGTATATTTTCCAAGATAGTTAATCACAGACTGTGCACCATTAAAAGTTTTCTTACAATGAGGTATCCAGTCCTTTTTATAACAGAGATCCAACAGTTCTTTAAAAGTGTAGTGATTCCGGTATTTTTCACTGCTTCCATGGAATTGGAGCTTATTATTTTCCCACAGCATTTTAAGTTCGTCCAGATATTTACCACGAAACAGTTTTGATAATACGTTTACCGGAAGAAAGAATTCTTTTCCTTTATCTTTCCACTGATTTTTAGTGGTTAATCCGCCGCCAAGCAGAATGACATGGATATGCGGGTGGTAATTCATTTCCGAACCCCAGGTATGCAGAACACAAATATAGCCGACTTTTGCTCCAAGATGTTTGGAATCTGCGGTAAGTTCATTGATCGTGGATGATACAGAATGGTACATCACATCATAAAGAAGCTGCTGGTTGCTGTAAATCAAAGGATTTAATTCCTGTGGGAGAGTAAATACTACGTGAAAATAAGGTGCATCCAGTACGTCTTCGCGGCGTTTGTCCATCCATTTTTCTTTCGGCAGTGCCTGACACATGGGACAGCATCTGTTACGGCAGGAATTATAGTGAATCTGAGGGTGACCACAGTTTTCGCAGATACTTACATTGGCACCATAGGATCCGGTCTTACAGTTGATAATACAGTGGGCAACACCTGCCTGCCCGGGAGAGGGAGTATATTTTTCAAGATATTTTGGATAAAAATGAAGGAAAATATCTTGTATAGTAGGCTTATTCATTGGCGGCACCTGTATTCTTGTCAAAAGGACTTTTAACACCAAGCAAAGCTTTATTGCTTATATGAAGATATATTTCTGTGGATTTAGGAGAACGATGTCCTAATAAGGTTTGAATATATCTTATGTCAACACCGTCTTCTAAAAGATGTGTAGCAAAGCTGTGTCTTAGACAGTGTGAGTGGACATCTTTCGGTAAGCCGGCTCGTTTCACTGATTTACGCATTTCTAATCCTGTGGCAGATGGCGTGAGATATTCACCTGTCCATTGATTAGGAAATAGAATCCCTCTGGGTTTACCGCATTTAAACCAATACTCTGTAAGAATGTCGAGAGCTCTTTTGGATAACAGAGCATAACGTGCGGTATGAGTTTTTGAATTATGAATATATATCTGTATATTTGTCCGGGAAATATCATCGTAATTAAGATGTATTACCTCTGATACACGTAGTCCGGATGAATACATGATTGCAAACATAGCCTTATATTTTAAGTTTGGTGTGGCATCAAGTAATTTTTCTATTTCAGCACGAGTAAGAACTCTTGGAATGGCATAGTCATTGATTGCTCTTGGAACCAGGTTATCATCCCAAAGTTTTCCTAAGATACGTTTGTAGAAAAAAACCAAAGCACCATTTTTATTATTAAGAGTAGATGCTTTATCACCTTTGTTTTTTAGATATAAGAGGAAGTCTCTTGCATCTTCGCAAGTAAGTTTATCAGGATGTTTATTGATAAATTTCAAGAAATCCCTAACATTGTTCTGGTAAGTGCGAATAGTGCCCGGTTTTAAATTTCTAAGCTTGCCGACATCTTCGATTTTATTAATATATGATTCGTACATAAAATAACCTCCATGATTTAAAAGTAGTAATGATAACAGTAACTACCTGTCATGGAGGTGCATTAGCAAAATAAAACTGCTTGTGAAAGCAGCCGGAAAATGATATTCTTTTCATAGGCAGTGTATCTTCTTTTGTATTTTGTTTTGTGTGGTAACTTAACAATAGATACTTTTTAAAGAGGAATCAACTGCCTTTTTTAGAAAGAATAGAAAAACTGCGCCACAGCCTTGGCAGGCCATCGCGCAGCGATTTTGTTCACTTTCAGTTTGTAAGAGAGAATATTTTATGGCAAATAGCCACTTCTTTTGCAATTAGCTTTTTCGAACCCTATGTACTTATTGACAACTGAATAATGGATTACACCAAATATACCAGTTCTAGTTCTTTGGAGATTGGTTTGAAAACGGAGCAAATGAAAATCTCGAAGGTGTCATACATATAAACGGTGTCAAAGTGGTGTGATCCATGAATCAAATATCAAAAATTCTTTAAAAGGAAAATTCCCCTTATTTAACAAAACTTTAACATTTCCCAAACATAACGTAAAAAATTCAGTTGTATAACATTCTCAGAAACAGCGAAACAAACAATTTCAAAATAAAAGAAGGAGAATGGTATTAATGAGCGACAGAATTTATTTAGTAACAGGGGCAGCAGGATTTTTAGGAAGCAATGTATGTGCACAGCTTTTGGAAAAAGGACAAAAAGTTCGTGCATTGGTTTTACCAAATGATAAATCTGTAAAATATAT